>NZ_QTPV01000022.1:0-114444 GCF_003857985.1 Burkholderia sp. Bp9090 | reverse complement strand
TCGGCGGCTCGGCGGCTCGGCGGCTCGGCGGCTCGGCGGCTCGGCGGCTCGGCGGCTCGGCGGCTCGGCGGCTCGGCGGCTCGGCAGCTCGGCAGCTCGGCAGGTCGACGGCTCGATACCGAGGAAGCGGCGCGCGGCACGACGACCGCCGCCGCGCCGCTCAGATATCCAGCGGATCGACCTCGACGCTCCACCGCAGCACGCCCTTCAGCGCGCGCAGTTCCGGCTGCCATGCGCGCAGCGCGTGCTGCAGCGCGGCCCGCGACGCGCTTTCGAGCAGCAACTGCGCGCGGTGGACGTTCGCGACCTTCACGATCGTCATCGGCACCGCGTCGTACACGGTCACGCGATCGGCACCCGGCAGCCCCGGCAACGCAGCCGCGGCCTGCAGCAGGAACGCGAGCGCCGCGTCGAGCGTGCGCCCTTCGGCGCGCAGCAGCGCCTGGTAGACGAACGGCGGCAGGTGCGCGTCGCGGCGCTCGCCGAGCGTCGAATTCGCGAAGCCGACGTAATCCTGCCGGCCGAGCGCGTGATACAGCGCGTGACGCGGATAACGCGTCTGCACCAGCACCTCGCCCGGCAGCCCCGCGCGCCCCGCGCGGCCGCTCACCTGCATCAGCTGCGCGAACAGCCGCTCGCTCGCGCGGAAGTCGTGCGAGAACAGCGCGGTGTCGGCATTGAGCACGCCGACGAGCGACACGCGCTGGAAGTCGTGCCCCTTCGCGATCATCTGCGTGCCGACCAGGATGTCGACTTCACCGGCGTGCACATCCGAGAACAGCGCCTGCGCACTGCCCTTGCGCCGCGTGCTGTCCGCGTCGATCCGCAGGATCCGTGCGCCCGGCACGGCCTCGGCGAGCGCCTCCTCGATGCGCTGCGTGCCGCGCCCGAGCGGCGCGATGTCGACGTTCCCGCATTCCGGGCACGAACGCGGAATGCGCGCTTCCCAGCCGCAGTGATGGCAGCGCAACGCGTGCTCGGGTTTGTGCAGCACGACATAGGCGCTGCAGCGCGGGCAACCGGCGACCCAGCCGCACGCGTCGCACGCAAGCTGCGGTGCGTAGCCGCGCCGGTTCAGGAACACGAGGCTCTGCTCGCCGCGCTCGAGCCGCGCCTTCAGCGCCGCGACGAGCGGGCCCGACAGCCCGCCCATCGACGCGCGCCCGCGCCGCCGCTCCTCTTCGAGATCGATCAGCCGCACGGTCGGCAGCGTCGCGTCGGCCACCGCGCGGCGCGACAGCGTGAGCCGCGTGTAGCGCCCCTGCTCGGCCTGCCACCAGGTCTCGAGCGACGGCGTCGCCGAACCGAGCACGACCGGAATGCCGAGATGCTTCGCGCGCCACACCGCGAGATCGCGCGCCGAATAGCGCAGCCCTTCCTGCTGCTTGTACGCGGGCTCGTGCTCCTCGTCGACGACGATCAGCGCGAGCGTCGGCAGCGACGCGAGCACCGCGAGCCGCGTGCCGAGCACGATCCGCGCGCGGCCCGTGTGCGCGGCGAGCCAGTTGCGCGCGCGTTCGCCTTCGGCGAGGCCGCTGTGCAGCGTGACGATCGCGTCGTCGGCGAGCGTGCCTGCGAAGCGCGCGCGAAACGCTGCCTCGAACTGCGGCGTCAGGTTGATTTCGGGCACGAGCACGAGCGCCTGCGCGTCGGGCCGCGCATCGAGCAGCGCGGCGAGCGCATGCAGATACACCTCGGTCTTGCCGCTGCCGGTCACGCCATGCAGCAGGAACGGCGCGAAGCCCTGCGCGGCGCGGATCGCGTCGAGCGCCTCGACCTGCTGGTCGGTGAGCGCCGGCGGCACAGTTCGTCCACCGGTTGTCGACAGGTTATCCAAAGCTTTGGGCACAGGCGCGTCGGCCCAGCCGATTTCCTCGATCGCGACCCAGCCGCGCGCCGCCCAGTCGTCGAGCGTGGCCGCCGCCTTCGGGTGCAATGCGCGCGCATCGGGCAGCGTCAGCGAATCGGTGTCGGCGAGTGCCTGCGCGAGCCGCCGCAGCGCGGCCCCGCGCGCGGGCAGTGCATCGGGGAGCGCCGCGCGGCCGGCTTCGGTCAGCCGGTGACGCACTTCGGGCGCCAGCAGCCGCCCCCAGCGCTCCGCGTCGCGCAGCGCCTGCGGCAACGCCGGCAGCGCGACTTCACCGCGACCGCGCTGGTAGTAGTCGGCCGCGAAGGAGACGAGCGCAAGCCAGTCCGGCGCCAGCGGCGGCAGCTCGGTGCAGATCGCGTCGATTGCCCGCAAGCGGGACGGCGGCACGTCGGTGTGAGTCGTCACTTCGCAGACGAGGCCGACGACCTGCCGCTTGCCGAACGGCACCTGCACCAGGGTGCCTGGCTCGGGCGCCGGCTGGACGTCGCAGCGGTAGTCGAACAGGGTGGCGAGCGGATGGTCGAGGGCGACCCGCAGGTAGGTGCCGTCCATCACCGCGCTCCGGCGGCGCACAGCGCACGGACGACTTGCATCCGAGTCCGCATCACGGTGACGGACTTAAAGTAAAACTTCAGATTCGGCGCTAAGTTTTGGATTCGCATTAGGAATCGCCGTATACCCTGACCAGCCTGTGGATAACTTTGTTGAGAACTCCCCGTCCAATCGCCGCAAAGCGCGCGGGGCCGTGCTTTCCGCTGTTTCCGGCCGCCGTGTGCCGCGCCCCGCGGAGCCTTATTCCATAAGGCTGCTATTCAAATTACCCAACCATAGCGAGACAATTCGACCGATGCAGGGCTCTACCGCGCTGCAACGTGGAAAATGTGCATAAGTCAAGTCTTGACAAGCGATGGATCGGCAACCGGGGCGGGGTTGCGCCCTGTTTAGCGCCGACAGCGAAACGCCGTCATCCCGCAGTGCAGCATGACAACGCTTGCGCTCAGCCCGCCGCTCCGCTACGAATCTTGCGGCTGTGCGTGTGCACTTCGTCGACGAGTTCGGCGACGTGGTCGGGCGACGTGAACTGCGAGATACCGTGGCCGAGGTTGAATACGTGGCCGGGATGATTGCCGTAGCTGTCGAGTACCGCGCGGGCCTGCTCGCGCACCGCGGCCGGCGGCGCAAACAGGATCGTCGGGTCGAGGTTGCCCTGCAGCGCAACGCGCCCCGCGACACGCTCGCGTGCGGCGCCGAGGTTGACCGTCCAGTCGAGCCCGACCGCGTCGACGCCGGTCGCCGCGATTTCCTCGAGCCACAGCCCGCCGCCCTTGGTGAACGTGATCACCGGCACGCGCTCGCCGTCGTGCTCGCGCTTCAGTTGCGCGACCACCCGGCGGATGTAGTCGAGCGAGAAGCGCTGGTATGCGCCGTCCGCCAGCGCGCCGCCCCACGTATCGAAGATCATCACGGCCTGCGCGCCGGCTTCGATCTGCGCGTTCAGGTACGCGGCCACGGCCTGCGCGTTCACGTCGAGGATGCGGTGCATCAGGTCGGGGCGCGAATACGCCATCGACTTCACCGTGCGGAAGTCGTCCGACCCGCCGCCTTCGACCATGTAGCACGCGAGCGTCCACGGGCTGCCCGAGAAGCCGATCAGCGGCACGCGCTGGCGGCCCTGGCCGTCGGTCAGCGCGCGGCGAATCTCGCGCACGGCGCCCGTCACGTAGCCGAGCGTTTCCTCGATGTCGGGCACCGCGAGCTTCGCGACATCGGCCTCGGTGCGCACCGGATGCGCGAACTTCGGCCCTTCGCCGACCTGGAAGTCGAGGCCGAGGCCCATCGCGTCGGGAATCGTCAGGATGTCCGAGAACAGGATCGCGGCGTCGAGCGGGAAGCGCTCGAGCGGCTGCAGCGTCACTTCGGTCGCGTAATCGGGATTCTTCGCAAGGCCGAGGAAGCTGCCGGCGCGCGCGCGCGTCGCGTTGTACTCGGGCAGGTAGCGGCCAGCCTGGCGCATCAGCCAGATCGGCGTGTAGTCGGTCGGCTCGCGCAGAAGCGCACGCAGGAAGGTGTCGTTGAGCAGGGTATGGGCCACGGTAGGAGCGACGATGCGAAGGCAAAGCGGCATTTTACCGGAGCGGGGCCGCACGGCTGCGTATGTCGATGCGATGGCGGCCATATGACGCGCGCGATGGCTCCGTTATGATCGGACGCTGATATCGAACCGATCCACGGAGGAGACCGATGAAGACATTTGCCACGCGCGCCGCACTCGCCGCCGCCACCCTGCTTTGCTGCGCCGCCGCGCACGCGCAGGGTACGACCGCACCGTCGTCCGCGGCCGCGGCCGGCTCGCGGCTCGACGACGTGCTCGCACGCGGCACGCTGCGCGTGTGCACGACGGGCGATTACAAGCCGTATTCGTACTACCGGAGCGACAGCCGCTTCGAGGGCATCGACATCGACATGGCCGAGTCGCTCGCGAAATCGCTCGGCGTGAAGGCCGACTTCGTGAAGACGAGCTGGTCGAACCTCACCAACGACTTCGTCGCGAAGTGCGATATCGCGGTCGGCGGCGTATCGACGACGCTCGAGCGCCAGAAGCGCGTGTTCTTCACGCAGCCGTACGTGGTCGACGGCAAGACGCCGATCGTGCGCTGCGCGGACGCCGACAAGTACCAGACCGTCGCACAGATCGACCGACCCGAGACACGCGTGATCGTGAACCCGGGCGGCACCAACGAGCGCTTCGCGAAGCAGTTCTTCACGCACGCGAACCTGACCGTCTACCCTGACAATGTGACGATCTTCAAGCAGATCATCGCGGGCAAGGCGGACGTCATGGTGACGGACGCATCCGAGACGCTGCTGCAGCAAAAGCTGAATCCGGGCCTGTGCTCGGTGCATCCGGACAAGCCGTTCCAGTTCGGCGAAAAGGCGTACATGGTGCCGCGCGGCGACGTCGTGTTCCAGCAGTATGTGGACCAGTGGCTGCACCTCGCGCTGTCGACCGGCGAATACCAGGCGATCGCCGACAAGTGGCTGAAGTAAGCACGATCGCGGGCGGCGACGGCGGCCGATAGCAGACACGACCCCGCTATCGCAGCAGGCGAACGGGGCGCGGGCGGCAGTATGGCCGTCCGCCGCCCCCCCGTTACACACGGCGCAGGGGGCTGAAGACGTAAAACCGCGAAAATTGGCCGAATAGCCGACTACCGCGCGCGCCGATCACGTTTCAAAATCTTTCTGACGAATGAATCGTCATATGCGATATGTGCCGCGCGATGCACATTCGGGCGTGTAAATCGGCCATTCACCGATGCTGATACGCATGAAAAACGCATTATGTGCAACCGCTGAAAACTCTGCGGAAAAGATGGGTAAATATGACCTTTTTCAGGACCCCGAAAACAGCAAAAAATCCCGGAAAGCCTTATCTGGCGGGCGTTACAACCTGAAACACTTTGTTACCGCGAGGGGTGAGCAATTCGCCCACAATGGCCTCAACGGTTTCAACACGGATGCGGTCTCGTGTGCCAAGTGTGAGCGGACGCGAAGCGCTGCGAGCCAGTCGGTCACGTACCGAAGCCCTTCCGAGGGGCATCCCTGTTGGAGTCGTTTCCGGCCCCCCGCCGGATCCGGTTTCATCTTTGGTCTCCTCGCGCTAACCCCGTAGCGTGTGGTTTTTAGCGGGCTAATAAGCCCGCTTTTTTTCGTCCATCGAAAACGCAACGGCCCGCAGGCCGCCGCGTTTTTTCCTGCCGCCGGCCAACCGGCCTCTCACGCGGTCTTCTGCACGTCCAGCTTCAGTTCCTCGATCATCCGGTCGCGCATCACGAACTTCTGCACCTTGCCCGTCACCGTCATCGGCAGCTCGTCGACGAAGCGGATGTAGCGCGGAATCTTGTAGTGCGCGATCTGGCCGCTGCAGAACGCGCGCACGTCGTCCTCGGTCATCTGCTCGTCCGTGCGCAGCACGATCCACGCGCACAGCTCCTCGCCGTATTTCGGATCCGGCACGCCGAACACCTGCGCGCTCTGAATCTTCGGATGCCTGAACAGGAATTCCTCGATCTCGCGCGGATACACGTTCTCGCCACCGCGGATCACCATGTCCTTCAGCCGACCGACGATATTGCAGTAGCCGTCCGCGTCGAGCGTCGCGAGGTCGCCCGTATGCATCCAGCCGTCGACCAGCACCTCGCGCGTCTTCGCGTCGTCGTCCCAATAGCCGAGCATCACCGAATAGCCCTTCGTGCACAGCTCGCCCGTCGCGCCGACCGGCACGATCTCGCCGTTCGGATCGACGATCTTCACCTCCAGGTGCGGCTGGATGCGCCCGACCGTCGTCGTGCGCTTCTCGAGCGGATCGTCGGTCGAACTCTGGAACGACACGGGGCTCGTCTCCGTCATCCCGTACGCGATCGTGATCTCGCGCAAATGCATCTGCGACACGACGCGCTTCATCGTCTCGATCGGGCACGGCGAGCCGGCCATGATGCCGGTGCGCAGCGTCGACAGGTCGAACTTCGCGAAGTCCGGATGATCGAGTTCCGCGATGAACATCGTCGGCACGCCGTGCAGCGCGGTACAGCGTTCGTCGGCCACGGCCGCGAGCGTCGCGACCGGATCGAATGCCTCGCCGGGGAACACCATCGCCGCGCCCTTCGACACGCACGCGAGCACGGCCAGCACCATCCCGAAGCAGTGATACAACGGCACCGGGATGCAGAGCGAATCCTGTTCGGTGAAGCGCATCGCCGCCGCGATCGAGCGTGCGTTGTTGACGACGTTGCGGTGCGTGAGCGTCGCGCCCTTCGGGCTGCCGGTCGTGCCGCTCGTGAACTGGATGTTGATCGGCTCGGTGGCCACGAGCGTCGCGCCGATCGCGTCGAGCCGAGCGACATCGAGCGTGTCGCGGCCGCGCGCCATCACGTCCGCGAAGCGGAACATGCCGGCCGGCGCCGCCTCGCCCATCGAAACGATCGTTCGCAGGCTCGGCACGCGCGCCGCATGCAGGTCGCCCGGCGTCGCGCTCGCGAGCTCAGGCGCGATGGTCTGCAGCATCTCGACGTACGCGGACGTCTTGAAGCGCTCGGCCGCGATCACGGCCTTGCAGCCGACCTTGTTCAGCGCGTATTCGAGTTCCGCGAGCCGGTAGGCCGGGTTGATGTTGACGAGCACCGCGCCGATGCGCGCGGTCGCGAACTGCGTGAGCAGCCATTCGCTGCGGTTCGGCGACCAGATGCCGACGCAGTCGCCCTTCACGATCCCGAGCGCGGCGAGGCCCGCCGCGAGCACGTCGACCTCGCGTGCGAATTCGCGCCAGGTCCAGCGCACCTGCTGTTCGCGGAACACGACGGCCGGACGATCGGGAAAGCGGCCGGCCGTGTCGAGCAGGAACCGGCTGATCGTCGCTTCGGATAGCGGCACGTCGGTCGCGCCGCGCACGTACGACAGTCCGTTTTCGGGCGCGATCAGCGCCCCCTTGCCAAGGTCTGCTGCCATCGATGTCTCCGTCCGTTTTTGTCTGATCGGCCCGGCGCGCGGCTCGCGCGCCTGCCTGCTCCGCCACGATCGCGGCGGACTGCCTCTGCCGGATGATGCCGCGCTCTGCTGACGACACTCTGACATCAAATCGCGGCGGACGGATGAAATAGCACGACCGGACGATACGATCCGGCCCGCAAAAAAACAGACGAAAACGACGGGCGAAAAAAAAGCAGCCCGAAGGCTGCTTTTTTTCGCGGGATACGCGCGCGCGGCTCAGTGCCGGCTGCGGATCTTCGCCAGACGCTGGATCGCTTCGAGCTGCGCCATCGCGGTCGCGAGCTCGGATTGCGCCTTTGCGAGGTCGAGGTCCGACTTCGCGTTCTGCAGCGTTTCCTCGGCACGCTTGCGCGCTTCCTCGGCTTTCGCCGCGTCGAGGTCCTTGCCGCGGATCGCGGTATCGGCGAGCACCGTCACGGCGCCCGGCTGCACTTCGAGAATGCCGCCTGCGACGAACACGAATTCGTCGTTGCCGCCCTCGACTTCGATGCGCACCGCACCCGGACGAATCCGGGTGATGAGCGGCGTGTGGCCCGGCAGAATGCCCAGCTCACCCGTTTCGCCCGGCAGCGCGACGAATTTCGCCTCGCCCGAGAAGATCTGCTCTTCCGCGCTGACGACGTCTACTTTGATGGTTGCCATATCGACTCCAATCTCATCCACGGGTTGAGCGTATTGCGGCCGGCGCGAGCAGCCGGAACAAAGTCATCGCTGACTGATTGCTCCGGCCGGCACACGCCGGCTTGCGACTCACTCAAGCCGTTACTGGATCTTCTTGGCCTTTTCGAAGGCTTCGTCGATCGTGCCGACCATGTAGAACGCCTGTTCCGGCAGGTGGTCGCACTCGCCGTCGACGATCATCTTGAAGCCACGGATCGTTTCCTTCAGCGGCACGTACTTGCCCGGCGAGCCCGTGAACACTTCAGCGACGTGGAACGGCTGCGACAGGAAACGCTGGATCTTACGCGCACGTGCGACCGACAGCTTGTCTTCCGGCGACAGTTCGTCCATGCCCAGAATCGCGATGATGTCGCGCAGTTCCTTGTAGCGCTGCAGCGTCTGCTGAACGCGACGGGTGATCGAGTAGTGCTCTTCACCGATCACGTTCGGGTCGATCTGGCGCGACGTCGAGTCCAGCGGGTCGACCGCCGGGTAGATACCCAGCGAAGCGATGTCACGCGACAGAACGACGGTTGCGTCCAGGTGGCCGAAGGTGGTTGCCGGCGACGGGTCGGTCAAGTCGTCCGCAGGGACGTACACGGCCTGGACCGACGTAATCGAGCCCTTCTTGGTCGACGTGATGCGCTCTTGCAGCTTGCCCATTTCTTCAGCCAGCGTCGGCTGATAGCCCACTGCCGACGGCATACGGCCGAGCAGTGCCGACACTTCGGTACCGGCCAGCGTGAAACGGTAGATGTTGTCGACGAAGAACAGCACGT
The DNA here is from genome assembly GCF_003857985.1 of Burkholderia sp. Bp9090. Taxonomy (NCBI): domain Bacteria; kingdom Pseudomonadati; phylum Pseudomonadota; class Betaproteobacteria; order Burkholderiales; family Burkholderiaceae; genus Burkholderia; species Burkholderia sp. Bp9090. Next base: position 105,588 of record NZ_QTPV01000022.1, on the reverse strand, counting down.
CGAGGCCTTCGTCACGGAAGTGCTCGGCCATCGTCAGGCCGGTCAGCGCGACGCGCAGACGGTTGCCCGGCGGCTCGTTCATCTGGCCGTACACCAGCGCGACCTTGTCGAGAACGTTCGAGTCCTTCATTTCGTGGTAGAAGTCGTTCCCTTCACGGGTACGCTCGCCCACGCCCGCGAACACGGAGTAACCGCCGTGTTCCTTCGCGATGTTGTTGATGAGCTCCATCATGTTGACGGTCTTGCCCACGCCAGCACCGCCGAACAGGCCAACCTTGCCGCCCTTCGCGAACGGGCAGATCAGGTCGATGACCTTGATACCCGTTTCGAGCAGTTCGGTCGACGGCGACAGTTCGTCGAACGCCGGAGCCTTCTGGTGGATCGAACGCGTCGTTTCGCTTTCGATCGGGCCGGCTTCGTCGATCGGACGGCCGAGCACGTCCATGATACGACCGAGGGTCGGCTTGCCGACCGGAACCGAAATCGGCTTGCTCGTGTTCTTCACGGTCAGGCCGCGGCGCAGGCCGTCGGATGCACCCAGACAGATGGTACGGACCACGCCGTCGCCCAGCTGCTGCTGGACTTCGAGCGTCAGTTCCGAGCCATCGAGAATGAGCGCGTCGTAGATCTTCGGCATGCTGTCGCGCGGGAATTCCACGTCGATAACGGCGCCGATGCACTGTACGATCTTGCCTTCTACCAAAGCAGCAGTACTCATCGCTTTTCCTTTAAATACCTGATTCTTTACTCGCGCAAGGGCGCAGTTGTCGTCCGTGGCGCGCGCTTAAACAGCGGCTGCGCCGCCGACGATCTCCGACAGTTCTTTCGTAATCGCGGCCTGGCGGCTCTTGTTGTACACGAGCTGCAGTTCGCTGATCACCGTCTTCGCGTTGTCGGACGCGGCCTTCATCGCGACCATCCGCGCCGATTGCTCGGACGCCATGTTCTCCGCGACGGCCTGGTACACCAGCGCCTCGACGTAACGCACGAGCAGTTCGTCGACGACTGCCTGCGCGTCCGGCTCGTAGATGTAGTCCCACGACGTGGCCGGCGTACCGTCATCGGCTTCGAAGTGTTCCGACGACAGCGGCAGCAGCTGCTCGATCACGGCTTCCTGCTTCATCGTGTTGACGAAGCGCGTGTAAGCGATATAGACCGCCGACAGCTTGCCTTCCGAGTACAGATCGAGCTGCGTCTTCACGGCGCCGATCAGCTTGTCCAGATGCGGGGTGTCGCCGAGGTGCACGACCTGCGACATCACCTTCGCGCCGAAGCGGTTCAGGAACCCGAGGCCCTTGCCGCCGATCGCGGTGGCTTCGACCTTCTGGCCCTTCTCTTCCAGCTCCTTGAACTTCTGCACCGTCGCACGCAGCACGTTGGTGTTCAGACCGCCGCAAAGACCCTTGTCCGTCGTGACGAGGATGATGCCGGCCGTCTGCGCGCCGTCGTTTGCCACCATGAACGGGTGGCGGTACTCCGGGTTAGCACGGCTCATGTGCGCGGCGATGGCACGGACCTTGTCTGCATACGGACGAGCGGCGCGCATGCGTTCCTGCGCGCGACGCATCTTCGATGCAGCCACCATCTCCATCGCCTTCGTGATCTTGCGCGTGTTCTGCACGCTCTTGATCTTGCCGCGAATTTCCTTCATTCCAGCCATAGCTTGCTCCTTGACCGAAGCGGCGCGGGCGCATCAGCACCCGCGCGGCCTCAGTGTGTCACTCGCGGATCAATAGGCACCGGACTTCTTGAAGGATTCGATCGCCGAGCGCAGTGCGCCTTCGTCGTCCTTCGAGAGATCCTTGGTGTCTTCGATGCGCTTGATGAGGTCAGCGTGGCTGGTCTTCAGGTTGTCGCGCAGGCCCTTCTCGAACGACAGCACTTGCTTGACGTCGAGATCGTCGAGGTAGCCGTTGTTCGCGGCGTACAGCGACACGGCCAGTTCCCAGACCTGCAGCGGCTGGTACTGCGGCTGCTTCAGCAGTTCCGTCACGCGGCGGCCGCGCTCGAGCTGCTTGCGGGTCGCTTCGTCGAGGTCCGACGCGAACTGCGCGAATGCGGCCAGTTCACGGTACTGCGCGAGGTCGGTACGGATACCGCCCGACAGCTTCTTCACGACCTTCGTCTGAGCGGCGCCGCCGACTCGCGACACCGACACGCCGGCGTTGATTGCCGGGCGGATGCCTGCGTTGAACAGGTCGGTTTCCAGGAAGATCTGGCCGTCGGTAATCGAGATCACGTTCGTCGGAACGAACGCGGTCACGTCGCCAGCCTGCGTTTCGATGACCGGCAGTGCCGTCAGCGAGCCGCTCTTGCCCTTCACTTCGCCGTTCGTGAACTTCTCGACGTACTCTTCCGACACGCGAGCAGCACGCTCGAGCAGACGCGAGTGCAGATAGAACACGTCGCCCGGGTATGCTTCACGGCCCGGCGGGCGGCGCAGCAGCAGCGAGATCTGACGGTATGCCCAAGCCTGCTTGGTCAAGTCGTCATAGATGATCAGCGCGTCTTGGCCGCGGTCGCGGAAGTATTCGCCCATCGTGCAGCCGGCGTACGGCGCGAGGTACTGCATCGCTGCCGAATCCGAAGCCGAAGCGGCGACGACGATCGTGTATTCCATCGCGCCCGTTTCTTCGAGCTTGCGAACCACGTTCATGATCGACGAAGCCTTCTGGCCGATCGCGACGTAGATACAGATCAGGTCCTTGCCCTTCTGGTTGATGATCGCGTCGAGCGCCACCGCGGTCTTGCCGCACTGACGGTCGCCGATGATCAGCTCACGCTGGCCACGGCCGATCGGCACCATCGCGTCGATCGACTTGATGCCCGTCTGCACCGGCTGCGACACCGACTTACGCCAGATCACGCCCGGGGCGATCTTTTCGATCGCGTCGGTCAGCTTCGCGTTGACCGGGCCCTTGCCGTCGATCGGGTTGCCGAGCGCATCGACCACGCGGCCGACGAGTTCCGGACCAACCGGGACTTCGAGAATGCGGCCCGTCGTCTTGACGATGTCGCCTTCCGAGATGTGTTCGTATTCGCCGAGAATCACCGCGCCGACCGAGTCGCGCTCGAGGTTCAGCGCGAGGCCGAACGTGTTGCCCGGAAACTCGAGCATTTCGCCCTGCATCACGTCCGACAGGCCGTGGATACGCACGATACCGTCGGTCACGGAGATCACGGTGCCCTGGTTGCGAACGTCTGCGCTCGCTTCAAGGCCCTGGATCCGGCTCTTGATCAGCTCGCTGATCTCAGAGGGATTGAGTTGCATTATTCGCTCCTGATAGTCAATTCTGTTGCGTGCCGGCGTGGCGCTCAGGCGGTCAAGGCAGCCTGCATCGATGCGAGGCGCGCGCGAACCGAGGTGTCGAGCACTTCGTCGCCGACCGTCACGCGCACGCCGCCGATCAGCGACGAATCGACTTCGACCGTCGGCTTCAGCTTGCGCTTGAACTTGCGTTCGAGGCCAGAGACGAGGCTTTCGAGATCCGCGCCGTTCAGCGGGAACGCGCTCACGATCTCGGCGTCGGCTGCACCTTCACGTTCGTTCTTGAGCGCCTCGAACTGCTCGGCGATTTCCGGCAGCAGCGCGATGCGATGATTGTCGACCAGCATCTGCACGAAGTTCTTCGCTTCGGCGCCGGCCGCGACCGGCGACTTCACCGCAGCAAGCAGCAACTCGGCTACTTGCGTGCGCGTCACCTTCGGGCTCGACGCGACCGACAGCACTTCCGGCAGACGCGCAACCTGGGCCAGCTCTTGCACGAGCGTGGACCAGGCGGCGATGTCACCTCCCTCGGCCACGCGGAACAGCGCTTCTGCGTAAGGGCGGGCGATGGTTGCAAGTTCGGCCATGATCAGAGCTCGGCTTTCAGTTGATTCAGCAGTTGGGCGTGGGCCGTTTGATCGACTTCGCGCTTCAGGATCTGCTCGGCGCCCTTCACGGCCAGCGCGGCGACTTCGCCACGCAGCGCTTCGCGCGCCTTCACGATTTGCTGTTCTGCTTCCGCTTTCGCCTGGGCGACGATGCGGGCGGCTTCAGCCTGGGCGTTGGCCTTGATTTCCTCGGCGACCGCCTGGGCACGCTTTTCAGCGTCGGCGATGCGCTGCTGGCCGTCGTTGCGGGCCTGCGCGAGTTCCTGGTCCACGCGCTTGTGCGCTGCGTCGAGTTCCGCCTTGCCCTTCTCCGCGGCTGCGAGGCCGTCGGCGATCTTCTTCGAACGTTCGTCGAGGGCGTTGATCAACGGCGGCCACACGAACTTCATCGTGAACCACGCGAGGACCAGGAACACGACCATTTGCGCAAACAGAGTTGCGTTGAGATTCACGGTGTTTCCTTATCTGCTATTCCGGAAAAATGAAACGGTAAGGCGCTCATCGAGTTGCATTCGATCAGCGCCCCAAGTCTCCGTTCCGCCCTGCGCCGGCTCACGCCGGTCGCATATTTCCGAGGAACCTTAGCCTGCGACGAGCTTCGACAGGAGCGGGTTCGCGAACGCGAACAGCATTGCGACACCAACGCCGATCAGGAATGCAGCGTCGATCAGGCCGGCCAGCAGGAACATCTTCGTTTGCAGCGGGTTGATGAGTTCCGGCTGACGTGCGCAGGCTTCGATGTACTTGCCACCCATCAGCGCGATACCGATACAGGCGCCGATTGCACCCAGGCCGATGATGATGCCGATACCGATGGCGGTCAGACCCTGGATGTTGGCGATGTAAGCTTGCATGATCACTCCTTTGTGAAAAGACTTGGAACTGAGATTTAAAAAACTAAAACGGAAACTCTTTTTTGCACGCCGCGCTTAGTGCTTGTCGTGCGCTTGGCCGAGATACACCAGCGTCAGCATCATGAAGATGAATGCCTGCAACAGAACAATCAGGATGTGGAAGATTGCCCAGACGCTACCCGCGATCACGTGACCAACGAAGCCGAGGAACGTTGCGTCGCCACCGAAGCTCCACATGCTGCCGAGCAGGGCGATCAACAGGAACAACAGCTCACCCGCGTACATGTTGCCGAACAGCCGCATGCCGAGGGAGACGGTCTTCGCGAGATATTCGACGATGTTGAGCGCGAGGTTAGGGATCCACAGCAGCGGGTGGGCACCGAACGGGGCCGACAGCAGCTCATGCACAAAGCCGCCCGCGCCCTTGATCTTGATGCTGTAGTAGATCATCAGGACGAACACGCCGAGCGCGATGCCGAGCGTGCCGTTCAGGTCGGCCGTCGGGACGATGCGATGGTGGGAAATCACGTCCGACAGACCGAGCAGGCCGATCACGCGGCCCGGCAGGTCGACGGGGAGGAAGTCGAGGGAGTTCATCAGCGCGACCCACACGAACACCGTGAGGGCGAGCGGAGCGATGAAGGTGCGGTTGCCGTGGACGATGGCCTTCGATTGATCCTCGACCATTTCGACGAGCATCTCGATCGCGCACTGGAAACGGCCCGGCACGCCCGACGTCGCCTTGCGGGCGGCCAGACGCAGCAGGAGGATCGTCACGATGCCGCACACGATCGACCAGAACAGCGTGTCGAGGTTCCAGACGTGGATGTCGAAAATCGACGTCTGATGCGAGGTGGAGAAATTCTGCAAGTGGTGCGCAATGTACTCGGACGGATCCGGACCGCGCGTGCCTTCGCTAGCTGCCATATCGTTAATGCCACCCAAATTGTCGAAAATCGTTTTGCCCCGTTCCGCAATACGCTATTGCCGTGATTGCGGGAACGGGCCGGTGCGATTCGTTGTCGAAACCGCACGCTGCTTGTTGCTTACCGCCAGGCCAGCGCGATCCAGTACGTCTTCAGCACGACGAGGTAGGTGACGAGGAGTGCCGGCCAGTGCACGCCGGCGTAGCCGTACGCCACTGCGGCGAACATCCCGATCGTCACGCCGAGCTTCAGGGCTTCGCCCATCACCCAGCTCATCACGGTGGCCGAGCCACCTGCCTTCAGTCGTGCCACGAACAACGCGCTTGGCACCCAGCCGATCGCTCCGCCCAGAAACGCGGATTGCGCAGCGGCGCCCGGCGACTTTGAAAACAGCCACCACGCCAGCGTTGCAACCAGGGACAAGACCACCTGCGCGATCACCACCTTGTAGGGGGTCACGCGCGACGGCTTGCTCACGTCCGGACCGAACAACCTCTCGGCTTCCGTCCGCGTGAGCGGAACGATGTTGTTATCTTGCTGCTCGGCATCCCAGTCGTCGTCGGACTCGCGCCGTTCGCCGGCCGCTGAAGCGGTGCGTTGCGCTCGGTGATCATCGTGCCTGTCGTTCGGCGCCTGACCCGCCATCGCAATCTTCCGCAAAATCCTTGAACCCGGCCCCTGCTTTCCGAAAGCTTTCAGGGGTGCCTAGCTAACAAATCCGGGCGATTGTAAGCGATAGTTGCAAGTGATTCAAGGCTTTAGACGCGACAAAAACCTGCGTAAAACGACGCCTCATCATGTGAAAAACGCGCGAATCCACGACGTACGATGACAGTTGTAAGGTCGCTTTTTTGCACCGGTATTTCTTGCCCGAAAAAGTCCGGCGACGAGGCAATGACGTGGCATCGACGCCTGGTGCGGGTGACACCGGCACGACGCGTTTGCAGCAGGAATTCCGCTGTGACGCGATCACGGAAAATGATCGGGCGCAGCGATGCGAAGGAGAGGAAATACTGTGACCACCGCGACGAGCGCGATGCGTGAAATACGCTCGCACGCGAGCGCGTCGATGCCTGCAATCAGTTGTTGTGCCGCCACAGTCGATCGACTGTGGATCGCCGCACTTATCAACAGCCCCGGCTTCTCACCCACTGCGAATGCTGTGCCCCACCCCGCCAAGCTTGCAGCGCGCCTGCACCGCAGGCGGCCGCATCGCTTAACCGCGCACGAGCAACCACGCACCCAATGCCGCGCTCACGAGCGCGAACGGGATCGACACGAGGTGAAACGGCAGCCACATGCGCGGCTCCTTCGCGAGACGCACCGCGATCAGGTTCGCGAGCGAACCGATCGCGAAACCGAAACCGCCGACCGATACGCCGAACGCGAGCGCCCGCCAGTCGTGCGTGAATTCCGACAGCAGGATCGCCGCCGGCACGTTGCTGATGCCCTGTGACAGCACCGCGCCTGCCGCGAACACGCGCAGCGGCGAATCGAGGTGAGTCCGCGCGATCGCGTCGTGCACGACGGGCAGCGCGGCCGCGCTGCGCAGCACGACGAACATCAGCACGAAGATCAGCAGCAGCAGCCAGTCGATCTTCAGGACTGCATCACGTCTCGCCACCACCAGCGCGATCACGACGGCAATCAGGCCCGGCACGGGATGGTGCGCATCGGCGAGCAGCACGAACGCACCGAACAGCACCGCCGCGAGCAACGCATGCAGGCGCTGGACGGGGACGGCCTGAACGTCTCCCGACAGATCGAGCGGCTTCGCGCGAAACGCACACGCCGTCAGCACGAGCAGCAGCGCCATCAGCGCCAGCGCGAGCGGCCCGAGCGTGACGACGAAGCGGCCGAACGACACGCCGCTCAATTGCCACAGGAACAGGTTCTGGGGATTGCCGAGCGGTGTCGCGACGGACCCCGCATTGACGGCCAGCGCGACCACGATCACGAGCCGCCGGAAAGGCAGCGGCGTCAGCAGGCGCAGCGACACCATCAGCGGCACGACGACGAACAGCGCGACATCGTTGGTGAGCCACATCGCGAGCGCCGCCGCGAACACGACGAGCAGCATCGCCAGCCCGCGCTCGGAATGCACGTGATGCACGATGCGATGCGCGAGCCACATCAGGCACCCGGACAGCTCGAGCGCCTTGGTCAGCATCAGCAGACCCGCGAGCGTCGCGACGGTCTGCCAGTCGACGAGACCGGCCAATGTGGCAATTGGTTGCGGACGCAACCATTGAAGAATAATCAGTGCAAGCGCCAGTACCGCCAGCACCGGCTCCTGCATCAGCCATCCGAGCCATCGGCGCGGCGCTGCCGCGCCCATGTTCTCCGTCAATCGCACCTCGTTACTCTTCCGTCGCGACGTTGCCGCGAAGGCGCGCGAGAATGCCCTCGAGCGCGTCGAGGTTGCCGAAGTCGATCAGCACCTGCCCTCGCCCGCGGCGGCCGAGCTTGATCTTCACCGTCGACGCGAGCAGGTCGGACAACTCCTCCTCGAGACGGCGCGTGTCGCGGCCGCCGTCATCCTTCGCACGCGCCTTCACCGCCGGCGCTTCCTTCGTCGTGTGCGCGACCAGCTTCTCGGTCTCGCGCACCGACATGCGCTTGTTCACGACCTGATGCGCGAGCGTGATCTGCGTCGCGGCGTCGACCGCGAGCAGCGCACGCGCGTGCCCCATGTCGAGATCGCCGGCCAGCAGCATCGTCTGCACCGGCGAAGCAAGGTTCAGCAGGCGCAGCAGGTTCGATACCGCGCTGCGCGAACGGCCGACCGATTCGGCCGCCTGTTCGTGCGTGAAACCGAACTCGTCGAGCAAACGCTGGATACCGTGCGCCTCTTCCAGCGGGTTCAGGTCCTCGCGCTGGATGTTCTCGATCAGCGCCATCGCCGCGGCGGCCTGATCGGACACGTCCTTCACGAGCACCGGCACTTCGTCGAGGCCAGCCAGGCGTGCCGCGCGGAAACGCCGCTCGCCTGCGATGATCTCGTATTTGTCAGATGAAATGGGCCGTACCAGGATCGGCTGCATCACGCCTTGCGCGCGAATGCTGGCCGCCAGCTCCTGCAGGCTGCCTTCGTCCATCCGCGTCCGCGGCTGGTACTTGCCGGCCTGCAGCTTGCCGAGCGCGAGCGTGTTCGGTGCCCCTTCGATCTTCACCGCTTCGGTGATGTCCGCACTGCCGCCGAGCAGCGCTTCGAGGCCACGTCCCAAGCCCTTCTTCTTTGGTACCGCGTTCATGTCTTTCTTCCTCGCTTCGCTCATGTCCGGATCACGACACCTCGAACGCGCGCACGCGATCGATCATCTCGGCACCGAACTGGAGATACGCCTGCGCACCGCGCGAATTGCGGTCGAACACGACGCCCGGCAACCCGTAACTCGGCGCTTCCGCGAGGCGCACGTTGCGCGGAATCACCGCGTCGAACACCTTGTCGCCGAAGTGCGCTTTCAGTTGATCGGAGACTTGCTGCTGCAGCGTGATGCGCGGATCGAACATCACGCGCAACAAGCCGATGATCTTCAGGTCGCGGTTCATGTTCGCGTGAACCTGCTTGATCGTGTTGACGAGATCCGACAACCCTTCCAGCGCGAAGTACTCGCACTGCATCGGGATCACGACGCCATGCGCCGCGCACAGCCCGTTCAGCGTCAGCAGCGACAGCGTCGGCGGGCAATCGATCAGCACGAAGTCGTAGTCGTCGGCCACATGCTCGAGCGCGGCCTTCAACCGACGCTCGCGGTTGTCGATGCTGATCAGTTCGATCTCGGCACCCGACAGCTCGCGGTTGGCCGGCAGCACGTCGTACGTGACACCCTCCGGACGCACGCGTGCGTCCGTCACCGAGACGCCGTCAACCAGCACTTCGTACACAGTCGACTCGCAGGCGGCCTTGTCGATCCCGCTACCCATCGTCGCGTTGCCCTGCGGGTCGAGATCGATCAGCAGGACTCGTTGCTCCTGCGCTGCAAGGCTTGCGGCGAGATTGACCGATGTCGTCGTCTTGCCGACGCCCCCCTTCTGGTTCGCAACGCAGAAGATCTTTGCCATCGTTGGTGTGTTCCCTTTACCTTCAAACAAACAGCGCGCTACCGCGCGCCTTCAATTCGCCTCGTCGACGGTGACCTCGATCAGATGCCGTTCGGCATCGAGCATCGGTACCGCCAGCCGCATCGTCTGCTTTACGCGACTGCCTTCCGGCAGCCGTGCAATTTCGTCGTCCGGGTGGACACCCTTCATCGCCCAGATCGATCCGCCGGGCGCGACGAGATGTCGAGCAAGTTTAACGAAGTCGGATAGATCCGCGAAGGCGCGGGATACGATCATGTCGAATTTTTCCGGCACTTCGACACCCGGCTGCAGCGATTCGACCCGCCCGGTGACGACCGACAGGTTCGCGAGCTTCAGCTCCGCACGCATCTGAGTCTGGAATGCAGACTTCTTCTGCACGATATCGTTCAGCGTCACTTGCCAGTCCGGCCGGACGATCGCCAGCACGATACCGGGCAACCCGCCGCCCGAACCCACGTCGAGCACGCGCGCCGATGCACGGTCGCGCAGATGCGGAACGATGGAGAGTGAATCAAGAATGTGCTGGATCAGCATCTGCTTCGGGTCGCGGATCGCGGTCAGGTTGTAGACCGCGTTCCACTTGCCGAGCAGCGCGACGTAATCGAGCAGCTGGTTGCGTTGCGTATCCGTCAATGCGATGTCGAGCGCAGCCGTGCCGTCGACGAGCATTTGTTCAAGTACGTCCCGATTAACCGCCGGCGCGCGACGCGCCGTCATTGTTGCGTCGGGACGGTGCCGTCCCCCTGCTCGGTCGCCTCTGCGGCAGTGCCATTACGACGGCCGAGGCCACGGCGCTTCAGGTGCACCATCAGCAGCGAGATCGCAGCCGGCGTGACGCCCGAGATCCGCGATGCCTGGCCGATCGTTTCCGGCCGGAACTCGTTGAGCTTCTGGCTCACTTCGAACGACAGGCCGCGCACCTCGCGATAGTCGATACCGTCCGGCAGGCGCGTGTTCTCGTTCGCATCGTTGCGCTCGATCTCGCTCGCCTGGCGTTCGATATAGCCCTGATATTTGATACCGATCTCGACCTGCTCCTTGATCTGCTCGAGCAGCACCGGATCGTCGGCCAACGGCTCCGCCGGACCGCATTCGCCGCCCTTCAGGCCACACACGCCGTCGTAGCTGATACCCGGGCGACGCAGCAGCTCCGCGAGGCTGTACTCGTGATCGATCGCCTTGCCGAGCAGCGCGGTCGCCTCTTCCGGCGGCAGCGTCTTCGGCGTGACCCATGTCGACTTCAGTCGTTCGGTTTCACGTGAAACAGCGTCGCGCTTCCGGCTGAACGCATCCCAGCGCACGTCGTCGACCAGGCCCAGCTCGCGGCCGATCTCGGTCAGGCGCATGTCCGCATTGTCTTCACGCAGGCTCAGACGATACTCCGCACGGCTCGTGAACATCCGGTACGGCTCGGCCACACCACGCGTAACGAGGTCGTCGACCAGCACGCCAAGGTACGCCTGGTCGCGACGCGGGCACCATGCGTCCTTCTCCTGTACGTAACGGCCTGCGTTCAGACCGGCCAGCAGGCCTTGAGCGGCCGCTTCTTCATAGCCCGTCGTGCCGTTGATCTGGCCCGCAAAGAACAGCCCGTTGATCGCCTTCGTCTCGAGCGATGCCTTCAGCGCGCGCGGGTCGAAGTAGTCGTATTCGATCGCATAGCCGGGGCGCAGGATGTGCGCATTCTCGAGGCCGCGCATCGAGTGCACGAGTTCGAGCTGCACGTCGAACGGCAGGCTCGTCGAAATCCCGTTCGGATAGAACTCGTTGGTCGTCAGCCCTTCCGGCTCGAGGAAGATCTGGTGCGATTCCTTCGACGCGAACCGGTGGATCTTGTCCTCGATCGACGGGCAGTAACGCGGGCCGACACCTTCGATCACGCCTGTATACATGGGCGACCGGTCGAGGCCGCCGCGAATGATGTCGTGCGTGCGCTCGTTCGTATGCGTGACCCAGCACGGCAACTGCTGCGGATGTTGCTCCGCACGGCCCAGGAACGAGAACACCGGGATCGGATCGAGGTCGCCCGGCTGCTCGTCCAGCTTCGAAAAGTCGATCGAGCGGCCGTCGATACGCGGCGGCGTACCGGTCTTCAGGCGGCCCTGCGGCAGCTTCAGTTCCTTCAGACGCGCCGACAGCGACACGGCCGCCGGATCGCCCGCGCGACCGCCCGTGTAATTGTTCAGGCCGACGTGGATCTTGCCGTCGAGGAAGGTACCCGCCGTCAGCACCACCGCACGTGCGCGGAATCGGATGCCGATCTGCGTGACGGCGCCCACCACGCGGTCGCCTTCGACCATCAGATCGTCGACGGCCTGCTGGAACAGCCACAGGTTCGGCTGGTTCTCGAGCCGATGGCGGATCGCAGCCTTGTACAGGATACGGTCGGCCTGCGCACGCGTCGCGCGCACGGCCGGGCCTTTCGACGAATTCAGGATCCGGAACTGAATACCGCTCTCGTCCGTCGCAGCGGCCATCGCGCCGCCGAGCGCATCGACTTCCTTGACCAGATGGCCCTTGCCAATACCGCCGATCGACGGATTGCAGCTCATCTGCCCGAGCGTTTCGATGTTATGGGTCAGCAGCAGCGTCTTCGCACCCATACGGGCCGATGCCAACGCGGCCTCCGTGCCGGCGTGCCCGCCGCCGACGACGATGACGTCAAATTCTGTGGGAAAAAGCATGGTGGATTCCGCGCGCAGGACTGCGCACGAACCTATCTGAGAAATGTATGGGCCGAATTATAGCGGGTTCGCTTTTCACCCGAAGGCCGTCCGAATGGTAGGGACCGTTCATTTAGCCGGTTTTTTTTCGGCCGATCGGCCGAGCTGTGCCGCCTAGCCGGCCTTGGCGGCGCTGGCGCGACCTCACCGCACATCGCCAAGCTGTGCAAAACCGAGGACCCGGTAGCGGCTCGTGAACCGACATCACCGTGACATCACCGTGACATCACAGTATTTCCGGTCAATCGCCCGGCACTTATCCCCTGTGGCGACCGACCACCGTCAACGCTCATTCCCTGTGCAACCCGACGCGATGAGCCCGCACTCTCGTCACAGTGCTTCCGCTGGTTGCTCCGGCACTTATCCCCACACTCGATTCACCGTCACGTCGCCCTCCCCCGAAACAAAAACGGCGTGTTTCACGTGAAACACGCCGCCCGTTTCCCGCCCACCGCCTCACCCATCAAGCCGTTTTCTTCGCAAGCCCCAGATACGTTTCGATTACCTGCGGATTCTGTGCCAACTCGGCAGCCGGCCCTTCCAGCGCAAACTCGCCAGTCTCCAGCACATAGCCGTAGTCCGAGATCTGTAGCGCGGCCCGCGCGTTCTGCTCGATCAGCAGCGTCGCGACGCCCGTGCCACGCAACGCGCTGATGATATGAAAAATCTCTTTCACGATCAGCGGCGCCAGCCCGAGGCTCGGCTCGTCCAGCATCAGCAGGTCGGGCTTACCCATCAGCGCGCGGCCCACCGCAAGCATCTGCCGTTCGCCGCCCGACAGCGTGCCGGCCGCCTGCTTGCGCCGCTCCTTGAGCCGCGGAAACAGCGCGAATACATGATCGAGCTGGTCGAGGAAGTTCGACTCACCCGCGACCTTGCGGCGATACGCGCCCAGCACGAGGTTGTCCTCGACGGTCATCGTGCTGAACAGCTCGCGCTTTTCCGGCACAAGGCACATCCCGCGCGCGACGCGCTGCTCGACGGGCAATGCGCCTACGTCGTTACCGCGGTAAACGATCGCGCCCGACGCGTGCCCGGTCACCGGCAACGCGCCCATGATCGCGTTCAGCAGCGTCGACTTGCCGGCTCCGTTCGGGCCGATCACGCTGACGATCTGCCCTGCGCCGACCTTGATCGCCGCACCGTGCAGCGCCTCGACCTTTCCGTACCGCACCGCCAGCCCGCGTACCTCGAGAATCGGCATCGTCGTGTCCGTCATCACTCCACCCCGCCCAGATACGCTTCAAGCACCGCCGGATCCTGCTGCACGTCCTGCGGCAGCCCTTCCGCGATCCGCGTGCCGAATTCCATCACCACCAGCCGGTCGGTGAGGTTCATCACGAAATCCATGTCATGTTCCACGAGCAACACGCTCATCCCTTCGGCCTTCAGGCGCCGCAGCAGGTCCGCGAGCTGCTGCTTCTCCTGGTAGCGCAGCCCGGCCGCCGGCTCGTCGAGCAGCAGCAGCGTCGGATCGCAGCACAGCGCGCGCGCGATTTCGAGAATCCGCTGCTGGCCAAGCGCGAGGCTGCCAGCTTCGTCGTACATGTGCTTCTCCAGCCCGACCCGGCGGATCTGTCGTGCCGCTTCAGCCAGCAGCTGCGCTTCCTCACGGGCATTGAGCCGCGCGATGCTGCGCCAGACGCCCGTATGGCCGCGCAAATGCGCGCCGATCGCGACGTTCTCGAGCACCGTCATCGTCGGCAGTAGCTTCACGTGCTGGAACGTCCGGCCGATCCCGCGGCGGACGATCTGGCGCGACGTGAGCCCGTTGATCCGCTCGCCGCGGAACGTGATCGTGCCGCCGGTCGGCTGCAGCACGCCGGTCACGAGGTTGAACGTGGTCGACTTGCCCGCGCCGTTCGGGCCGATCAGGCCGACGATCTGCCCCGCTTTCACGTCGAAACTGACGTCGTTGACGGCCACCAGCCCGCCGAACTGCTTGCGCGCGTTGTCGACCACGAGCAGCGGCTCGCCTGCCACCGGCTTCGCGCGCTGCGGCAGCGGGTCGGCATGGTCGGGCACATGTGCGCGCGGCCCGCGTGGAAACAGCTTCGCGACGAACGGCCATACGCCCTGGCGCGCGTACTGCAGCAACAGCACCATCAGCACGCCGAACACGATGATCTCGAAGTTGCCTTCCGAGCCGAGCAGCTTCGGCAACAGCGTCTGCAGGTAGTCCTGCAGCACGGTGAGGATCGCCGCACCGAGCACCGCGCCCCATACGTGCGACACGCCCCCGACCACGGCCATGAACAGGAATTCGATCCCGTGGTTCAGGCCGAACGGGGTCGGGTTCACCGCGCGCTGCAGGTGCGCGTACAGGAAGCCCGATACCGCGGCGAGCACGGCCGCGTAGGTGAAGATCACGACGCGCATCCACGCGGTGTTCACGCCCATCGCTTCGGCCATCACGCCGCCGCCGCGCAGCGCGCGGATCGCGCGGCCGGGCCGGCTGTTGAGCAGGTTCTGCACCGACACGATCGCGGCCAGCACGACGGCCCAGATCAGGAAGTACAGGCTGCGGCCGCTGCCGAGCTCGATGCCGAACAGGTTCAGTGCCGGAATCCCGTTGATCCCGTCGTACTTGCCGAGCAGCTCGAGGTTGCCGAACAGATAGAACAGCGCGAGCCCCCAAGCGATCGTGCCGAGCGGCAGGAAATGCCCGGACAGGCGCATCGTGACCGCGCCCAGTACCAGCGCGACGAGCGCCGTCAGCACGACGCCGACGATCAGCGCGAGCCACGGCGACACGCCGTATCGCGTGGTCAGGAATGCGGTCGCATACGCGCCGATGCCGACAAACGCGGCCTGCCCGAAGCTCGTCATCCCGCCGACGCCCGTCAGCAGCACGAGCCCGATCGCGACAATCGCGTAGAGGCCGATGTAGTTCAGCAGCGTGATCCAGTATTCGGGCACCTGCAGCGCGCCGGGCAGCACCGGCAGCGCGAAGAGCACCACGAGAAACACCCAGAAGGTCTTGTTGCGTACCATCGTCTTCATCGCGTCACTCCTCTTCCTCTTCCGCATGCGGCGCCGCGAAACTGCGCCACAGCAGCACCGGGATGATCAGCGTGAACACGATCACTTCCTTGTACGCGCTCGCCCAGAACGACGAATACGATTCGAGCACGCCGACCAGCAGCGAGCCGGCGGCCGCGAGCGGATAACTGACCAGCCCGCCGATGATCGCGCCCACGAAACCCTTCAGGCCGATCAGGAAGCCGGAGTCGTAATAGATCGTCGTCAACGGACCGACGAGGATGCCGGACAACACACCGAGCCCGGCCGCCAGCGTGAATGCGAGCCGCCCTGCTTCGGTCGTGCCGATGCCGACCAGCCGCGCGCCGAGCCGGTTCACCGACGTCGCGCGCAGCGCCTTGCCGGCGATCGTGCGGCCGAAGTACACGTAGAGCGCGCCGATCAGCACCAGCGCGGTCACGACCACGAGGATGCTCTGCACCGACACCGTCATGCTGCCGACCGACAGCGACGCATCCGCGAAGCCGTTGGTACGCGAGCCTTCTGCGCCGAACATCACGAGCCCGAGGCCGACCATCGCGAAATGGACGGCGACCGACACGATCAGCAACAGCAGCGTCGTGCCTTCGGCGATCGGCTGATAGACGAGCCGGTAGACGAACGGCCCCATCGGCACGACGATCGCGAGCGTCAACGCGATCTGCGCAAGCATCGGCTGCGGCTGCGCGGCAAAGCTGCGCGTGATCGCGAACACCGCGAGCGGCAGCAGCACGTAGCGGCTGCCGAGCGTCGCGAGCGTGCGGCCGAGTTGATGGCGGCGTTCGCGATGGCGGACCAGGCCGCCGACTTCCAGCAGGAAGCACGCGATGCCCATCACGAACAGCAGCCAGCAGGTGGCGGGAAATTTCTGCGCCTGCAACGCCGCAAGCGTGAGCGCACCGTAGGCGACGAATTCGCCCTGGGGAATGAAGATCACCCGCGTGACGGAAAACACCAGCACGAGCGCCAGCGACAGCAATGCATAAATGGCGCCGGTCGTGATGCCGTCTTGCGCGAGGATCGCCGCAATCGAGAGATCCATACGTTTCGTGTATCGAGAATGCTGCGGAGAAACGGCGACGGGAACGGCCCGCGCGCGGACGGCAAGACCGGCGGTCAGGCGTCGCGTTGCGGGCTTCCCGGCATTCCATGCGGCGCGAGCACGGATCGCCGCGCCGCCGACGGCGCGCACGGCACCGTTCGCGCCGCGCCCGCCGGTTTCACGTGGTGCTTACTCGGCCTGCAGCTTCCACTTGCCGTCGACGATCTGCACCATCACGCGCGCCCGCGTGTCGAAGCCGTTGTGATCGGTCGCCGTCGTGTTGATCACGCCGTGCGACACGGGCAGGTCCTTCACGCTCTCGAGCGATGCGCGCAGCGCCTCGCGGAACGCCTCGGTGCCCGGCTGGCCCTTCTTCAGCGCATCGGGAATCGCACGCTGCAGCAGCAGGCCCGCATCCCATGCATGGCCGCCGAAGGTCGCCAGCGAACCGGCCCCGTACGCCTTTTCGTATGCGGCCTTGTAGCCGAGCGCCGGCTTCTTCACCGGATTCGAATCGGGCAGCTGGTCGGTCACGAGCACCGGGCCGGCCGGCAGGATCTCGCCTTCGCAATCCTTGCCGCACACGCGCAGGAAGTCGTTGTTCGCGACGCCGTGCGTCTGGTACACCTTGCCCTTGTAGCCGCGCTCCTTCAGCGTCTTGGCCGGCAGCGCGGCCGGCGTGCCCGAACCGGCGATCAGCACCGCGTCGGGATTCGAGCCCAACAGCTTCAGCACCTGCCCCATCACCGACGCGTCGGTGCGGTTGAAGCGCTCGTTCGACACGAGCTTCAGGCCGTTCTTCTCGGCCGCCGCGCTGAACGTCTTGTACCAGCTGTCGCCGTACGCATCGGCGAAGCCGATGAAGCCGACCGTCTTCACGCCATGCTTCGCCATGTAGCCGGCGATCGCGTCGGCCATCAGCTGGTCGTTCTGCGGCACCTTGAACATCCATGCGCGCTTCGCGTCCATCGGCGAGATGATCTGCGCGCTCGCCGCGAGCGAGATCGTCGGCGTCTTGCCCTGCGACACCGGATCGAGCATCGCGAGCGAGTTCGGCGTGACGGACGAGCCGATGATCGCGTCGACGTGATCCTCGTCGATCAGCTTGCGCACGTTCTGCACCGCGCGGCTCGTGTCGGACGCATCGTCGAGCACGATGTACTGGACGCTCTTGCCCGCGATTTCCTTCGGCAGCAGCGCGATCGTGTTCTTTTCCGGAATCCCGAGCGAGGCGGCCGGCCCGGTGGCCGACAGCGTCACGCCGATCTTCACCTGCGCCGACGCCGTGGCCGCCGCACCCACGAGGCCCGCGGCAAGCAGAACCTCCATCCATCGATTCATCTTCATTTACGTTGTCTCCAAACGCTGCTCGAAAAATCCGTGGGTCGCTCGGGCGGCTCCCGGTCCTCAAACAAATTAATAAATTAACTATCTCGCCGTACCGCGTCTACGCTCGTTTTCCCGTGAAACGCCGGCGTCGCAATCGAGCCCCGGCGATAGCGCGCACGCACGCGCCGCGGCGCGTTCCGAAACGGTCGTTCGACCGCCACGATGCGCGGCAGCAATGTCGCCAGGATGAAGGGAACGGAGAAACGCAGCGTTGCGCGAGACGCGATCGATGCGAATGCAACGATCGCGGGAAGGTCGGCCGGCCGAGCCTGGTTCGGCTCCGCAAGCGCGCGGCACACGATCGGAAAACCGGCGGTTCATGCGCATCCGAACGACGCGTCGGATGCGAACGCAACGACCGGAGAAGCCGCCGTGCCGGGCAATCGCTCCAGAACGCGCATACCGTCCGCAGGACGGCTCGTAAAAGCCCGGGCATACCGATGCACCGCCGCCCCCGAACGAGCGGCGCCAGCCGCCCGTCGCACCCCGATCCATCGTCCCGCGCTTCTCATCCAACCGCACTCCCTCTTCTGCATTTTGCTTGTAGGAGAACTGCCGACTATTTTCCCGACCGCACGGTCGGCGAAAGCTGAGTGTAACGGACGCTTTTTGCGCACGCCAACCGGGTAAGCCCGGACGGCATGCGCGTGGCTGCGCGCCAGCGGCGATCGACTGGCAGGATTGGACGAAAACGGGGGGACGGGATGAAACGCGAGCGATGCGAGATGAGGTGAGGCAGAAACGGGCGCGGGAAACGCGGCGCCACTCGCCTGCACCATCAATGGAAATTCGCGCACACAAATGAAAAAGCGCTGTTGGATTCCGTCCAACAGCGCTTTGGGGTCCGGGCACTTTGTGCCTCGATTGTCTCCTCGTTCTCCACCTGCAAATTCGTTTCGCGGTGCATCAGAACTGAAACGAAGATTAAAGGACCTTTCACCCTGCGACAACTTAGCATTTACCCCTATGGTGCATCGCCGCACGAAAATGGGGCACCAGCCTTGCCGCGCGGCACCGTCCCGAGGCCGCCGCGACGCCCTTCCCGGCCGCGCCGGATGGTGCTTCGCATCAACGCGTCGCCACGCCGCGGCGCGCTGCAATCAGGACGGCCTGAGCGTCTTGACCCGTGCGACCATCTCGCCGACGATCCCGCGCCGGAACGCAAGCACGCATGCGATGAAGATCAGCCCGGTGACGATCGTCGCCGATTCGCCGAGCGAGTGGAACCAGCCGATGCCCGTCATCGACGCGAGCCATTCGCCGATGTCGCCGAGCCGGTCCTCCAGCGCGACGATCAGCGCCGCGCCGAGCAGCGGCCCGAACAGCGTGCCCATCCCGCCGACGAGCGTCATCAGTACGACGAGGCCCGACATCGTCCAGTACGCGTCGGACAGCGTCTCGAAGCCGAGCACCAGCACCTTCAGCGAACCGGCCAGCCCCGCGAGCCCGGCCGACAGGATGAACGCGAGCAGCTTGAAGCGGTCGGTGTCGTAGCCGAGCGAGATCGCGCGCGCCTCGTTTTCCTTGATCGCGACGAGCACCTGGCCGAACGGCGAGTGCACGATGCGCACGATGAACGCGCACGCCGCGACGATCACCGCGAGCACGACGTAGTAGAGCGCGACGTCGTTCGACAGGTCGACGACCCCGAACAAATGCCCGCGCGGCACGCCCTGCAGGCCGTCCTCGCCGTGCGTGAACGGCGCCTGCAGGTAGATGAAATAGACCATCTGCGCGAACGCGAGCGTGATCATCGCAAAGTAGATGCCCTGCCGGCGGATCGCGAACAGGCCGACGACGAGCCCGAGCAGCGTCGCGGCGAAGGTGCCGACGAGCACGCCGAGCTCCGGCGTGAAGCCGAGCGTCTGGATCGTATAGCCGGTCGCGTAGCCGGCGGTCGCGAGGAACATCGCATGGCCGAACGACAGCAGCCCCGTATAGCCGATCAGCAGGTTGAACGCGGCCGCGAACAGCGCGAACGTGAGCACCTTCATCACGAACACCGGATACGCGCCGATGAAGGGGGCTGCGAGCAGTGCGGCGAGCAGCACGCCGTAGAGCACTTTTCTCTGCATCATTTTTCCTTGCCGAACAGGCCAGCCGGGCGGATCAGCAGCACGATCGCCATGATCACGAACACCACCGTGGCCGACGCTTCCGGATAGAACACGCGCGTGAAGCCCTCGATCACGCCGAGCATCAGCCCGGTGATGATCGAGCCGAGGATCGAGCCCATCCCGCCGATCACGACCACCGCGAACACGGTGATGATCATCGGCTGGCCCATCAGCGGCGACACCTGGATCACCGGCGCCGCGAGCACGCCCGCGAATGCCGCGAGCGCGACGCCGAAGCCGTAGGTGAGCGTGATCATCATCGGCACGTTCACGCCGAACGCCTCGACGAGCTTCGGGTTCTCGGTGCCCGCGCGCAGATAGGCGCCCAGGCGCGTCTTCTCGATCACGAACCAGGTCGCGAGACACACCGCGAGCGACGCGACGACCACCCACGCGCGGTAGTTCGGCAGGAACATGAAGCCGAGATTGGTCGCGCCGGACAGCTGCGAAGGCACGTCGTACGGCTGGCCGGACGACCCGTAGACCGAGCGGAACACGCCTTCGACGACGAGCGTGAGGCCGAACGTGAGCAGCAGCCCGTACAGGTGATCGAGCTTGTACAGCCAGCGCAGCATCGAGCGCTCGACCAGGATCCCGAACGCGCCGACGATCAGCGGCGCGAGCGCGAGCATCGCCCAGTACGGCAACCCGAAATACGACAGCCCCATCCACGCGAGCATCGCGCCCAGCATGAACAGCGCGCCGTGCGCGAAGTTGATCACGTTGAGCAGCCCGAAGATCACCGCCAGCCCGAGGCTCAGGATCGCGTAGAACGAGCCGTTGACGAGCCCGAGCAGCAACTGGCTCAGCATCGCCGGCAACGGAATGCCAAAGATTTCCATCGACTTAGCCGTCCGAATGAGTTTCGTTGCGTGCGCAACCGTCATGCCGTCGTGCACGCGGGCGGTGCAGCGGCCACATCGCTGCGGCCGCGCCCGCGCTTACTTCCATGCCGCGCAGCGCGTCTCCTGCTTGGTCGTGAACGCCTGCTCGCCCGGAATCGTCGCGAGCACCTTGTAGTAGTCCCACGGCTCCTTCGATTCCGACGGCTTCTTCACTTCCATCAGGTACATGTCGTGAATCATGCTGCCGTCCTGGCGGATGTAGCCCTTCGCGTAGAAGTCGTTGATCTTCGCCTTCTTCAGCTCGGCCATCACCTTGTCGGAGTCGGTCGTGCCGGCCGCCTGGACCGCCTTCAGGTAGGTCGTCACCGACGAGTAGTCGGCCGCCTGCAGGCTCGACGGCATCTTTTTCATCTTGCCGAAGTAGCGCTGCGCCCACTGGCGCGCCGTCGCGTCGCGGTTCCAGTACCAGCTGTCGGTCAGCACGAGGCCCTGCGTCGTCTCGAGGCCGAGGCTGTGCACGTCGTTGATGAACATCAGCAGCGCGGCGATCTTCATCGACTTCGTGATGCCGAACTCCTTCGCGGCCTTGATCGAGTTGATCGTGTCGCCGCCCGCATTCGCGAGGCCGAGGATCTGCGCCTTGGACGACTGCGCCTGCAGCAGGAACGACGAGAAGTCCGACGCCGACAGCGGGTGCCGCACCGTGCCGAGCACCTGGCCGCCGCTCGCCTTCACGACGTCCGACGTGTTCTTCTCGAGCGCCTTGCCGAATGCGTAGTCGGCGGTCAGGAAGAACCAGCTCTTGCCGCCCTGCTTCACCACCGCCGAGCCGGTGCCCTTCGCGAGCGCCATCGTGTCGTATGCGTAGTGGACCGTGTACGGCGTGCACTGCTCGTTGGTCAGCGTGTCGGCGCCCGCGCCGATGTTGATGTAGACCTTCTTCTTCTCGGCCGCGACCTGGTTCATCGACAGCGCGGTCGCGGAGTTCGTGCCGCCGACCAGCAGGTCGAGCCCACCGCGGTCCATCCATTCGCGCGCCTTCGACGCGGCGATGTCCGCCTTGTTCTGGTGATCGGCATAGACGACCTCGATCGGCTTGCCGAGCACCTTGCCGCCGAAGTCGGCGACCGCCATCCGGATCGCCTCGAGGCCGCCCTGCCCGTCGATGTCCGCGTACAGCCCCGACATGTCGGTGATGAAGCCGATCTTCACGCTATCCGCGGCGTGTGCGGCGCCGGCGGTGAACGCTGCGGTCGCGACCGCCAGACACGCGTGTGCGAGGGTCTTCATTTTCATTGACGTCTCCTGTTGTTCTGATGCGTTGTGGTTGTTCGTAGGCCGCCACGGCTAGCGGCAAGGGAAACGGGGCGGCGTCACACCCCGAGCAGGTCGTGAAGGATCGGCATCTTGCCTTCCAGTTCGGATGAGCGGAAATGCTCGACGATGCGGCCATGTTCCATCACGTAGAAGCGGTCGGCGAGCGGCGCGGCGAAGCGGAAATTCTGTTCGACCATCACGACCGTGTAGCCGCGCGCCTTCAGCGCGACGATCATGCGCGCGAGCGCCTGCACGATCACCGGCGCGAGGCCTTCGGAAATTTCATCGAGCAGCAGCAGGTTCGCGCCGGTGCGCAGGATCCGCGCCACCGCGAGCATCTGCTGCTCGCCGCCGGACAGCCGCGTGCCCTGGCTCTGCCGGCGCGACGCGAGGTTCGGGAACATCGTGTAGATCTCGTCGAGCGACATCGCGTGCTCGCGCGGGCCGATCGGCGGCGGCAGCATCAGGTTCTCCTCGCACGACAGGCTCGAGAAGATTCCGCGCTCCTCCGGGCAATAGCCGACGCCGAAATGCGCGATGCGGTGCGTCGCGAGGCCGATCGTCTCGTTGCCCGAAACCTTGATCGAGCCGCTGCGGCGGCCGGTGAGGCCCATGATCGCGCGCAGCGTCGTGGTGCGGCCCGCGCCGTTGCGGCCGAGCAGCGTGACGACCTCGCCGCGATGAACGCTCAGGTCGACACCGTGCAATATGTGGGATTCCCCGTACCAGGCCTCGAGGCCCGTGATCTCCAGCGCGGGCGTGCCGCTCTCGACGCCGCTCAATTCGCGTTCCTCCCGTTCGCTGTGCTTCATGCGTGCGCCCCCGCGAGCGCCGCATCGGCGCTGCCCATGTAGGCCTCGATCACCAGCGGATTCTTCGACACTTCCGCATACGAGCCCTCGGCCAGCACTTCGCCGCGTTGCAGGACGGTGATCGTGTCGGAGATGCCCGCGATCACGTTCATGTTGTGCTCGACCATCAGGATCGTGCGGCCGCTCGCCACCTTCTTGATCAGCGCGGTCACGCGATCGACGTCCTCGTGGCCCATCCCTTGCGTGGGCTCGTCGAGCAGCATCAGTTCGGGTTCCATCGCGAGCGTCGTCGCGATCTCGAGCGCGCGCTTGCGGCCGTATGCGAGTTCGACCGTCGGCACGTGTGCGAAATCGGTGAGGCCGACCTGCGTGAGGAGATCCATCGCGCGATCGTCGAGGCGCCGCAACGTGCGCTCGCTGCGCCAGAAATGGAATTCGGTCCCGAGCGCGCGCTGCAGGCCGATGCGCACGTTCTGCAACGCAGTCAGGTGCGGGAATACCGCCGAGATCTGGAAGGAACGGATGATGCCGCGCCGCGCGACCTGCGCGGGCCGCTCGTCGGTGATGTCGATGCCGTTGAAGACGATCTGGCCGGCCGTCGGTGTCAGGAACTTGGTCAGCAGGTTGAAGCAGGTGGTCTTGCCCGCGCCGTTCGGTCCGATCAACGCATGGATCGCGCCGCGCCGCACACGCAGGTTGACACCGTTCACGGCGGTGAAGCCCCTGAATTCCTTCGTCAGTCCGCGTGTTTCGAGAATCGTGTCGCCGAGAATCATGTTCCCTTCCGTACGAAGTCAGGCGAAGCACCGGGAGGATTCGCGCAAGCGACCGCGAACAAGTCCGCGGATCAGCGGGCTGCCCCCGGGGCGCCGTATTACGCCTCGAGGGTGGTCTCCCGCGCCGACGCGTATGCACACTGCGCAACATTGTCGCGCCGTTGGTGCAGTGCAATCATCGGGATTTGCACTTATAGGGCGGGCTGCCATATCGGGCGCGGCTGAGCGAGAATTTTCGACGCGCTTTTTTGACGCGCGCATCATCAAGGTGCGCATGCTCGCATCGGACGTGCCTGATTGAACGCATGCATGTGACGCTGCGCGTCATGTCGTCGCGCAAAAAAAGCCGCGTGACATAAGCGATAAGCGGGTGCGCGAAGCAATTGCCGTGCGCATCGCCGGCCCGTGTCATTGTGATGCTCGCGCGTCACCTTTGCTTCGCATAGCGAAACAGCGGGCGCTCGGATGACAGCCCGCTGTCGCGCGTGTCAGCGTGGCGTCGTGCGCCGCGCGTCGATCGGCGCGAATCATGTCGCTTGCGCGCTCGGCGATCATCAGCGTCGGCGAATTCGTGTTGCCCGACGTGATGAACGGCATCACCGATGCGTCGACGATCCGCAGCCCGGCGATGCCGCGCACGCGCAGCCGGCTGTCGACGACGGCACGCGCGTCGTCCGCGCGCCCCATCCGGCACGTACCGACCGGATGGAAGATCGTCGTGCCGACCGCGCCCGCCGCTTCGATCAGTTCGGCTTCGGTCCGGTATCGCTCGCCCGGCAGGATCTCCTCCGGACGGTAGCGCGCGAGCGCCGGCGCGGATGCGATGCGGCGCGTGAGGCGCAGCGCGTTCGCGGCGACCTGGCGATCGTGGTCGGTCGACAGATAGTTCGGTGCGATCGACGGCGCCACGCCGGCATCGGGGCTCGCGATATGCACGCTGCCGCGCGAACTCGGCCGCAGATGGCAGACGGACGCCGTAAAGGCGTTGAAGCTGTGCAGCGGCTCGCCGAAGCGCTCGAGCGACAGCGGCTGCACGTGATATTCGAGATCGGGGCGCGTGAGCGCGGGATCGTCGGGATCGGATTTTGCGAACGCGCCGAGCTGCGACGGCGCCATCGACATCGGCCCGCGTTGCAGCAGCGCGTATTCGGCACCGATCATCAGCTTGCCCCACCAGTGCGCGGACAGCGTGTTCAACGTGCGCACGCCTTCGACGCGAAACGCCATCCGCAGCTGCAGGTGATCCTGCAGGTTCTCGCCGACGCCCGGCAGGTCCTGCACGACGTCGATGCCGAGCGCCTGCAGCCGTGCGCCCGCACCGATGCCCGACAGTTCGAGCAGCTGCGGCGAATTCACCGCGCCGGCGGTCAGCAGCACTTCGGCGCGTGCGTGCGCGACGTAGTCGGTGCCGCCGCCGCGATATTCGACGCCGACCGCGCGCCGCCCGTCGAAGATCACGCGCTGCGCATGCGCGCCGGTTATCACGGTCAGGTTCGGGCGCGTCATCGCGGGGCGCAGGAACGCTTTCGACGTATTCCAGCGCACGCCGCGCTTCTGGTTCACCTCGAAATAGCCGACCCCGCTGTTGTCGCCGCGGTTGAAATCGTCGGTCGCCGGGATGCCCGTCTGCTGCGCGGCCTGCGCGAACGATTCGAGGATCTCCCAGCGCAGCCGCTGCTTCTCGACGCGCCAGTAGCCGCCTGCGCCGTGTGCGTCGCTCGCACCCGCGTGGTGGTCCTCGCTGCGCTTGAAGATCGGCAGCACGCTGTCCCACGACCAGCCCGCGTCGCCGGTTTCCTGCGCCCAGCTGTCGTAATCCTCGCGCTGGCCGCGCATGTAGATCATCCCGTTGATCGACGAGCAGCCGCCGAGCACGCGACCGCGCGGATACGACAGTGCGCGGCCGTTGAGCGCCGCCTCCGGCTGTGTCTTGTACAGCCAGTCCGTGCGTGGATTGCCGATGCAGTACAGATAGCCGACCGGGATGTGGATCCAGTGATAGTCGTCCTTGCCGCCCGCTTCGAGCAGCAGCACGCGGATCTCGGGATCCTCGGTCAGGCGGTTCGCGAGCACGCAGCCTGCGGTGCCCGCGCCGACGATCACGTAATCGAATTCGCCCTCGAGCGTGCGTTGAGTCGTCACGACGTGTCTCCTGTCGACCCGAGTTAGCGCTTCAGCGCTTACTCGGGTCCCATGGCGTGGTTGGATGGAGTTGGCGCTTCAGCGCTTACTCCATCCCCACGGCGGTCGACTCGAGTTAGCGCTTTAGCGCTTACTCGGGTCCCATGGCGTGGCTGGATGGAGTTAGCACTTCATCGCTTACTCGTGCCCCATGCAAAGCGCATTGTTGTGTCCCGCGCGGCGCAATCCCGCGCGTCGTTTTCAGCATAGTGCGTCGCGGGCGACGCGATCGATGAAGCGTACTCCGCCTGCCGTCCACCGATCCAATGAGTTATGCTGAACTGCGTTATAAGCTGCACTCATATCACGACGATGGATCTCACCCTGCTCCGTGCGTTCGCGACGGTCGCCCGCGAAGGCAACCTGACGCGCGCCGCCGTGCAGTTGCACCTGACGCAGCCGGCCGTCAGCCTGCAGATCAAGCATCTGCAGGAAACGCTCGGCGTCACGCTGTTCACGCGCACGTCGCGCGGGCTCGCGCTCACACGCGACGGCCAGACGCTGCTGCCGCACGCGGAGCGCGCGCTGGCCGCAGCCGCCGACGTGCAGCGCGCCGCTGCCGCGCTGCGGCACGAGGTGCGCGGCCGGTTGCGGATCGGCACGATTCTCGACCCCGGTTTCCTGCGGCTCGGCGGCTTCCTGCGCGCGCTGGTCGAAACCCATCCGCAGATAGAAACCGCGCTGCGGCACGGGATGTCCGGCTGGGTGCTCGAGCAGGTGCGCGCGCGGGCGCTCGACGTCGGCTACTACATCGGCCGTCCCGGCGAGGACGAGCCGCGCGACGACACGCTGTTCCACACGGTCACGCTCACGCGTTTCCAGTACCGCGTGCTCGCGCCGGCCGGCTGGAAGGAGCGCGTGCAGCGCGCGCACGACTGGCGCGCGCTCGCCGCGCTGCCGTGGATCTGGACGCCGCCGGCGTCCGCCCATCACCGGCTGCTGTCGCGGCTGTTCGCGGCGGCCGGCGCGCAGCCGGTGAAGGTCGCCGAGGTCGACCAGGAGCAGTCGATGCTCGATCTCGTGAAATCGGGGATCGGGTTGACGCTCGCGCGGGACTCGACCGCGCTGGCCGAAGCGCACGCGCACGCGCTGACGATCGTCGAACGCGTGACGGTGCCGACCGAGCTGACTTTCGTGGCGCTCGTCGAACGGCGCGACGAACCGGCAATCGCGGCCGCGCTGCGACTGATCGAGACGCAGTGGGCGATATGAGCGTGGCTGATGTCGGTGTGACGGGTCGTGCAGTGGACTTTTGCGGCTGACTTGCGGATCTTGCGGATCTTTCAAATCGCCAACTCGCCCGCGCATGACCGGCGAAAATCACATACGAGCCCCAATCGCCCGCTCCGCGTCGCGTTGCCGCGCGCCGGTCGCTCGTCACGCCACCATCGCAGGCTTTTTGCTAGATTGTCCGTTCGCACACCGCGAGACCCCTGATTGAAGGAGACCCGCATGGCCCGCAACATCGAGATCAAAGCCCGCGCCCGCGCATTCGACCAGCTGCGCGAACGCGCCGCGACGCTCGCAACCGAAGCACCGCTCTTCTACCGCCAGCAGGATTTCTTCTACGACGTGCCGCGCGGCCGGCTGAAGCTGCGCCGCTTCGAAGACGGCACGCCGGCCGAACTGATCTTCTACCAGCGCGACGATCGCGACGGTCCGAAGGCGTCGTACTACACGCGCAGCCCGGTCACGAACCCGGACGCGATGCACTCGCTGCTCGCGACCGCGCTGACCACGCGCGGCATCGTGACGAAGGAACGGCACGTGTACCTCGTCGGCCGCACGCGGATCCACCTCGACCGCGTCGACGGCCTCGGCGACTTCATCGAACTGGAAGTGGTGCTCGGCCCCGACGACGACGAAGCCGGCGGCGAAGCCGAGGCGCATGACGTGTTCGCGAAGCTCGGCGTGGCGCACGAGGATCTCGTCGCGGTCGCGTACGTCGACCTGCTGAACGCCGACGCGCAATCCGCAGCGGCCTGATCGAACCCTATCCGCGGCGGCGCCTTGCGCCCCGCCGCCAGCCCTGCCGCCGCGTCACGCGGCGCCGGGCGCCAGGTGCGCGAGCGGCAGCGCGCCATTGCGCTTGAACGTCGTCAGCACGATGTTCGAGCGCACGCTGTCGACGCCCGGCACGCGCATCAGCTTCTTCATCACGAACTGCGACAGCGCGTTGAGATCCGGCGCGACGATCCGCAGCAGATAGTCGGCATCGCCCACCACTGCATGGCATTCGAGCACCTCGGGCAGCACGTCGATCTGCTGCTGGAACTGCTCGATGATCGAATCGCCGTGGTGCTTGAGCTTCAGGCTCGTGAACGCGGTGACGCCGAGCCCGAGCTTTTCGGGGCGCAACATCACGCGATAGCCTTCGATCACGCCGGCCGCCTCGAGCCGCTGCAGCCGCCGGCCGATCTGCGATGGCGACAGCGGCACCTCCTCGCCGAGCTGCTGGTGCGTGGCGCGGCCGAAGCGCTGCAGCACGTCGAGAAGCGCGAGATCGAAGTGATCGAGTTCCAGCATGAGCATTCTCCGCATTGATTCCTGTTTTGATGCGCGATTATCGCATCATCAAGCGAATCAACGCCATCTTTGCGCCCATTCCGCATGTCCCCCGCTCTACACTTGCATGGTTCCCATCACAGCGTGCAGAGCCTCACCATGTCCACCGTCGTCACCGCGAAACTGCAGGAGCAGTTCGATGCGGGCCTCGAAACCCGCGCCGATTTCACCATCGACCAGCCGATCGAACGTTACGGCCAGGTCGACCACGCGGTGTGGCAGCAGCTCTATGCGCGCCAGTCGGCGCTGCTGCGCGGTCGCGCGTGCGACGCGTTCGTCGCCGGGCTCGGGAAGATCGACCTGCCGGCCGATCGCGTGCCGTCGTTCGCCGACCTGAACCGCCAGCTGAAGCCGGCCACCGGCTGGGAAATCGTCGCGGTGCCGGGCCTCGTGCCCGATCGCGTGTTCTTCGAGCACCTCGCGAACCGGCGGTTTCCGGTCACCTGGTGGATGCGCCGCCCGGACCAGCTCGACTACCTGCAGGAACCCGACTGCTTCCACGACCTGTTCGGCCACGTGCCGCTGCTGATCGAGCCGGTGTTCGCCGACTACATGCAGGCCTACGGCCGCACCGCGCTCGCGGTCGCGGACGACGAAGCGGCGCTCGCGCGCCTGGCACGCCTCTACTGGTATACGGTGGAATTCGGCCTGATCCGAGACGCGCAGGGCACGAACGGGCTGTCGATCTACGGCGCCGGGATCGTGTCGAGCAAGGGCGAGAGCCTCTACAGTCTCGAAAGCGCGGCGCCGAACCGGCTCGGTTTCGACCTCGAGCGCGTGATGCGCACGCGGTACCGGATCGACACGTTCCAGAAGACCTACTTCGTGATCGACGATTTCGCGCAGCTGTTCGCGCTGGCCGACGTCGACGGCCGCGCGCTGGCCGACCGGCTGGCCGCGCTGCCCGAATTCGCGGCCGGCGCGGTATGCGATGGCGATCTCGTGCTGCATCGCGGCACGGGAGAAGGCTGGCCGGACGACGCGGACGCGTAAGGCCGCGGGCCACGCCGGCGTGATTCGTGCACCGGCGCCCGCCTTCCGATGCCCGTCCCCGAATGCCCGTCGCCCAACTATGAAACAATGACCGGTACCGGCTTTGCCGCGTGGCCTTTGCCCGCGTGCGGGCGCCGTTACCGAACGAGGTGCAACATGATCCACAAGCTCACATCAGAAGAACGCAAGACCCGGCTCGAAGGCCTGCCGCACTGGACGGCCGTGCCGGGCCGCGACGCGATCCAGCGCAGCCTGCGCTTCGCCGATTTCAACGAGGCCTTCGGCTTCATGACGCGCGTCGCGATCAAGGCGCAGGAAATGAACCACCATCCGGAATGGTTCAACGTATACAACCGCGTCGACGTGACGCTGTCGACCCACGATGCGGACGGCCTGACCGAGCGCGACATCGCGCTCGCGACGTTCATCGACCAGGTGTGCGCACATACCCAACCGGCCGCCTGAGGTCGTCCTCTACCGCCGCGCGTCTTTCGACGCGCGGCGCGTCAACTTTTCATTTCGATGAACGTTTTCTAGGATGTACTCAGCGAAAGCCTTCAACTTTCCAAGCCATCCTTAAGGCGCACGTAAGTCTCGTATGCTTTCCGCGCCCTGGGGTCCAAACCTTCCAGTTGCAGCGCGCTTGCGCGCTGTACAATCAGCAGCGCATACGGCTTGGAGAGCGCGCTGGCCTCTTCGCAGAGTTTGAGTTCGTCGCCGCTCGACGGCGAGCGGGCGCGCCAGAAATTGATCGCGGCTTCGAGGTCGTGGATCGAAATATCGGACATGATTGGATTTAATCGTTCGCTGGCCGCCATGCTTGATGTCAGGCGATGCGGCGCCCCTGTGGAAACGGCGTCGTGCTGTCCGCGTGCCTGAACCGCCAACCCATTGTACTTGAGCGAACTTCATGCGACTCCTTCTGATCGAAGACGACCGCCCCATCGCACGCGGTATCCAGAGCAGCCTCGAGCAGGCTGGCTTCACCGTCGACATGGTGCATGACGGCATCTTTGCCGAACAGGCGCTGGCACAGAACCGCCACGAACTCGTGATCCTCGACCTCGGCCTGCCGGGCATCGACGGGATGACGCTGCTCACGCGTTTCCGCCAGACCAACCGCCACACGCCGGTCATCGTGCTGACCGCGCGCGACGAACTGAACGACCGGATCCAGGGCCTGAACTCCGGCGCCGACGACTACATGCTCAAGCCGTTCGAGCCGGCCGAGCTCGAAGCGCGCATCCGCGCGGTGATGCGCCGCAGCGGCCCGCACAGCGACATGCCGCGTCCGGAAGTGTCGCTCGGCGGCGTCCGCCTGTCGGGCGTCGATCGCCGCATCTTCAACGACGACAAGCCGCTCGAACTGTCGCCGCGCGAATTCGCGGTGCTGGAAATGCTGCTGCTGCGTCACGGCCGCGTCGTCAGCAAGGCCCAGCTGCAGGATCACCTCACGCACTTCGGCGGCGATCTCGGCGACACCGCAATCGAAGTCTACGTGCATCGCGTGCGCAAGAAACTCGAGCAGTGCCGCGTCGAAATCGTCACGGTGCGCGGCTTCGGCTATCTGCTGCAGGAAATCCGCCAGACCGCGAGCGTCTGAGCGGCGCCGCACGCCGGCCGGCCGCGTGCCGCCGGCGAGCCGCCCTGCCCGCGTCGCCGTCCGGCGCACGTCCGCGCCGCTCCCCGTGAGCGGCGCTTATCCATTTGCCCGTCGAAATGTCTTCTGATCCGGCTGTGACCACCAGCCTGCGCCGCTCGCTGCTTCGGCGCCTCGCCGCGCCGCTGTCGATGCTCGCGCTGATGAGCGGCCTGATCGCCTACTGGCTCGCGTGGCAATACACGCAACACGTGATCGACCGCTCGCTCGCCGATCTCGCGACCGCCATCTCCAAACAGATCCAGATCGCCGGCCCCGACGCGCCCTTCACGGTGCCGCCGCTCGCGCAGGCGATGTTCTCCGATCCGGCCGAGGCGCTGATCTACCGGATCAGCGACGGCGAGCAGGAACTCGCCGGCGATCCGAAACTGCCGCTGCGGGGCATCAACGTGCGCCGCATGCATCACGCGTACGTGTTCGAGGCCGAGTACGACAACCGCGCGGTGCGGGTCGCGCAGGTGCGCGTCGAGGAAGTCGACGGCGGCCGGCCGATGGTGGTCGAGGTCGCGCAGCCGGTGCGGCACCGTTACCGGATCGCGGCCGAATTCCTCGTCGCGATCATGATGCCGCTGCTGCTGCTGCTGCTCGCGGGCTGGGGCATCGTGTGGCGCGTCGTCAACCAGCAGCTCGGCCCGCTCACGCATCTCGCCGATTCGCTGAACCGGCAGACCCACACGTCGCTGGAGCCGGTCGACGAAACCGACGTGCCGCTCGAGATCCGGCCGCTGACGAGCGCGATGAACGCGCTGCTCGGCCGCCTGAAGACCGCGCTCGACGCGCAGCGCAAGTTCATCGCCGATGCCGCGCACCAACTGCGCACGCCGCTCACGGCCGTGAAGCTGCATGCCGAGCAGGCCGCCGTCGCGCGCGACCCGCAGCAGACCTATGCCGCGGTGCGCGAACTGCGCGCGGCCGCCGACCGCGCGGTGCGGCTGTCGAACCAGCTGCTGTCGCTCGCACGCGCGGAGCCGGGCGAACAGGCCGCGCGTTTCGTCGACGTCGACCTGGCCGCGATGGCGTTCGAGACGGGTGCCGAATGGGTGCCGCGCGCGCTCGCGTCGCATGTCGACCTCGGCTTCCAGCGCAGCGACGATCCCGGCGAGGACGAAACGCTGAACGTGCGCGGCAACCCCGTGCTGCTGCGCGAGGTGATCGCGAACCTGCTCGACAATGCGTTGAAATACGTGCCGCTCGCCCGGCCGCACGGGGCGCGGATCACGGTGAACGTCGCGCGCGGCGCGCTCGAGACCGGCGAAGCGGCCGCCGAGATCGTCGTCGAGGACAACGGCCCGGGCGTGCCGGCCAATCAGCAGGCCGACCTGTTCAAGCGCTTCTTCCGTGGCGACGCGCAAAGCGGCAACGGCGTCGAGACGGGCGCCGGGCTCGGGCTCGCGATCGTGCACGACATCATCGCGATGCACGGCGGCACGGTGTCGTACGAGGATGCATCGGAAGGCGGTTCGCGCTTCGTGGTGCGGGTGCCGCTCGCCAGGCGCACCGGGAAGCCGGCGAGCGAGACGCCGGCCGCCGCGCCGACGCACTGAGGCAGGCGCGGCGAACCCTCGTCAGGCTCGATGGACGGCCGCGCGGCGGCCGTCCGGCGGTGAAGCAGCCGCGCGCGATGCGCGGCCTCACCGGTCACTTCTTCTTTTTCTTGTCCTTCGCGCCGGACTCGGACTTGCCGTCCTTCCTGTCCTTCTTCTTTTTCTTCTTGCCGTCGTCGTCCGGCGTGGCGAGCAGCGTGCCGCGGCATGCGGTCGCGCCGCAATGGCACGCGTATTCCCGCTTGAGTTTCTTCGTCAGCTTCTCGTCGATCACGAGGCCGTAGTCGTAGAACAGCTCTTCTTCCGGCCCGATGTCGCGCAGTGCGTGGATGAACACGCGGCCCTTGATCTCCTCGGCCTCGCAGTTCGGCGCGCACGAATGATTGATCCAGCGCGCGCTGTTGCCGTCGATCTTGCCGTCGATCACCCCGCCCTCTTCCAGTGCGAAGTAGAACGTATGGTTCGGCTCGTTCGGGTCGTGCGGATGGCGGCGCAGCGCTTCCTTCCACGAAATTCGCTCGCCCTTGTATTCCACTACGCGTTCGCCGGCCTTGATCGGCTCCACCGCGAACACGCCCTTGCCGTGAACTCCCGAGCGGCGTACCGCGATCCTGCGTGAACTCATCGAACGAATCCTTTGAAGACGACTTGAATGGAAGACGGCCGCGCTGTCGTTTTGCGCGGCCCTGCGTCGCGCAAAACGAAAACGCGGCACCGGTCGGTGCCGCGTCGGGACATGCGGCGAATCATCCGCATCCTACACGTTCAAGATTGCTTCGCTCAACATCGCGCGCAATATTGCGCGCATGACGCTCAGCGCTGGCCGAATGCGATGTCGCCGAACAACGCCTTGTGCTCGCGCGGCTGAGAACGCCAGTACTGCGGCGGCGCCGACACCTGCGCGCCGAGCTCGGCAGCCGCATGCCACGGCCAGCGCGGGTCGTACAGCATCGCGCGCGCCATCGCGACGAAATCGGCGTCGCCCGACTCGATCAGCCGGTTCGCATGCGCGGGATCGTTGATCAGGCCGACCGCGATCGTCGGCATCCCGACCGCGCGCTTCACCGCCTGCGCGAACGGCACCTGGTAACCGGGCGACAGCGGAATCTTCTGTAGCGGCGACACGCCGCCGGACGACACGTCGATCCAGTCGCAGCCGCGCTGCTTCAGCTCGTGCGCAAACGCGATCGTGTCCTCGAGTTCCCAGCCGCCCTCGACCCAGTCGGTCGCCGACACGCGCACGCCGACCGGCCGGTCCGCCGGAAACGCCGCGCGCACGATCTCGAAGATCTCGAGCGGAAAGCGCATCCGGTTTTCGCGCGAGCCGCCGTATTCGTCGGTACGCTGGTTCGCAAGCGGCGACAGGAACTGATGCAGCAGGTAGCCGTGCGCCGCGTGCACCTCGATCGCATCGATGCCGAGGCGCGCGGCACGCTTCGCGGCGGCGGCGAACGCGTCGCGGATCCGGTTCAGGCCGGCCGCGTCGAGCGCGAGCGGCGGCGTCTCGCCGTCCTTGTGCGGCAGGGCCGACGGCGCATGCGGCAGCCAGCCGCCATCGGCGACGGACACGAGCTGGCCGCCCTTCCACGGCACCTCGCTCGACGCCTTGCGCCCCGCGTGCGACAGCTGCATCGCGACGCGGACCGGCGAATGTTTGCGGATCGCCGCCAGCACGGGCCTGAGCGCTGCTTCGGTCGCGTCGTCCCACAAACCGAGGTCGCCGGCCGTGATGCGCCCGTCGGGTTCGACCGCGGTCGCTTCGATGCAGAGCAGGCCCGCGCCGGACAGCGCGAGATGGCCCAGGTGAATCATGTGCCAGTCGGTCGCCTCGCCGCGCTCGGCCGAGTACTGGCACATCGGGGAGATCACGATCCGGTTCGGAAGGGTCACGCCGCGCAGCGTGAACGGGGAAAACAGCGCAGTCATGGAGGCCGCTCGCCAGGAAAGGGAAACAGCGGACGAGCGTAGCATGCGGGCTCGAAGCCTGCTGGCGGCCGGTTCGGCAGTAAGCGGATGGTCAGGTAGCGCCGGCGTACCGCCGGCAGCGATGCCGCGCGCACACGGCATGCAGCGGCGCGCCGGCCGGCAAGGCCTGCGGGCCGGTCACGCGCGGTGCCGCTCGCTCGGGATCAAAGCCCGACGCTGTCGAGCCACTCCGCGAACATGCGTCGCGCGGCCGCCTCCAGCGCGGGACCGTGCTGCACGGTGTCGGCGCGCAACTGGCGTGCGTCGATGCCGGGCGTCGACGCGATTTCGCCGGCGTTGCCGATCAGCCAGGGTTCGAAGCGGTCGGCACGGATTTCGGGATGGCATTGCAGCGCCAGCACGTGCTGCCCCCACGCGAACGCCTGGTGGCGGCAGGCCGGTGTCGAGGCCAGATGGATCGCGCCGCCCGGCAGGTCGAACGTATCGCCGTGCCAGTGCAGCATCGAGGTCGCCGCGCCGTCGAGATGGCGCAGCGGCGACGCGCGGCCCGCGTCGGTGAGCGTCAGCGGCGCCCAGCCGAGTTCCTTCTGCGCAGCCGGATAGACGCGCGCACCGAGCGCGCGGGCGATGAACTGCGCGCCAAGGCAGATGCCGAGGATCGGCAGCCCGGCGTCGATGCGCTGGCGCACGAGCGCCGTGAGCGGCGCGATCGACGGATACTGCGCGTCTTCGTACACGCTGAGTGGCCCGCCGAGCATCACGAGCAGCGCCGGCTTGAGCGCGTCGAGCACCTCGACGCGCGACGCGCCGACGTCGACGTAGCGCACCCGCCGCCCGCGCGCCCCGAGCACCTGCTCGAAGCTGCCGAGGTCCTCGAAATGCACGTGGCGGATCGCCACCACTTCAGCGTTCATCATCGGCCTCCCGGTCGATCGACGGACGTCAGCCGGCGAACACCTTCCAGGTCTTCTTTTGCGTTGCCGCGTCGGCTTCTTCGTGCACCGAACAGTCGAGACGCAGATCGCTGTCGGCCATCGACAGGTCGAGCGCCGCGCAGTGATGCACGGTCTTCTTCGACTGCTTGCCCGGCTGGAAATGCGTGCACGTCAGGCACATGCGCTGCGGCGGCGTCGCGCCGGCCACCTGCAGTTCGCGCAGCGTCTTCAGCAGCGCGCGGTACAGCGCGCCCTGCTCGTCCGCGCCGAGCTTGCCGACCGCCTTCGTCAGGAATTCCGGCCATTGCAGCGCCTTCTTCGCCGCGGTACGGCCGCGGGCCGACAGGCGCACGGCAAGCGCGCGGCCGTCGTCCAGCGCGCGGCGCTTCTCGACGAGCCCCTTCGTCTCGAGCGTGCTGACCGCATCGCTGGTGGTCGCAGCCGTGAGCTGTGTCTCGCGCGCGATCTCGCCGAGCCGCATCGGGCCCTTGCGTTGCAGCAGCAGCACGAGGATCTCGCCCTGCGTCGGCGTGAGGCCCGCGCCTTCCGCCCAATCCCATGCCTGGCTTCGCATGGCCGTACTCAACCGCAGCAAGCTGTGGGTCACACGTCCCGAAGCCTGATTCCCGTAAACGCCTTCGCTCATAGTCTTTTCGCTTTGCCGCCGCCCGGATTGCCGAGCAGCCGTAGTGTGGAGATCGAATGTCTATCTCAAAACAGACGCTCATCGAGGAGCGTCGACACGGCCGTCGCGAGGCACACGCGGCGGTCGCGTTCGCGGCGACCGGTGAGACACAGGTCATTCCGGTGTCCGCAAAGCCGACATTCTAAGCGAGAGCGGAAAATCGCACAGCTAAGTTATCCCCTTCATTCTGTGGAAAATCGCTGGATAACCGGATTTTTTCGTTGTGCCGGCAATCCCTGCCGGCCTCACGGCGCAACGCGCAAACATTTTCCTGTTCGAATCGGCCATCGTGCGGCTGGTGGCAATCCACCGGGTTATCCATACCGCAGTGCGTTGACTTTGCAGCGGAATATCCAGTTATCCACAGATTTTCAGGAGGACTGGCGACGCGGAACGCCCGAATCGGCGTCGACCGGCATTCAGCGAATCGCCGCGCGGTCGAGCCTGTAATCTGCAAAACATTTTTTCATTCACGCCAGCGCAGGCACTGCTGGCGGACCGTCTCGTTCAGCGATTTTTCCTGTTTGAAAACGGTTCTCAACCACGATGCGTCATTCACGCGCGCCTTCGCGAGCGCACCGATCTCGTCGAGTGCCGCGCGCGAGCCGAGCGCGGCCGCATGCGGCGCGATCCGGTCGAGCGTGTCGAGGATGTCTTCCGCGATCGTGCGGCGCTCACCTGTCTGAGGATTGACGCAGGTGCCCTCGAGCCCGAAGCGGCAGGCTTCGAAACGGTTGAATGTGTAGACGAGATAGTCGTCCTCCGACAGCTTCAGCGGCCGGTCGGTCAGCAGGTAGCGCGCGAGCGTCTGGATGTAGCACGCGATCGCGGCCGCGCGGTCGACCGACAGCGGCGTGTCCATCACGCGCACCTCGATCGTGCCGTAGCCGGGCTTCGGCCGGATGTCCCAGTAAAAGTCCTTCATCGAGTTGACGACGCCCGTGTTGACCATCTTCGTGAAGTACTCCTCGAAGCTGTCCCAGGTCAGCACGAACGGCGCGCGGCCCGACAGCGGGAACGCGAACACCGAATTCAGGCGCGCCGAATGGAAGCCGGTGTCGACGTTCTGCACGAACGGCGACGACGCGGACAGCGCGATGAAGTGCGGAATGAAGCGCGACATCGAGTGCAGCAGGAACAGCGCGCTGTCCGGATCGGGACAGCCGATGTGCACGTGCTGGCCGAACACGGTGAACTGCTTCGCGAGATAGCCGTACAGCTCGGAGATGTACTGGAAGCGCGGCGCGTCGTAGATCTGCCGGTCGCTCCATTGCTGGAACGCGTGCGTGCCGCCGCCGGCGAGCCCGACGTTGAGCTGGTCGGCCGCCTTCACCAGCACGTCGCGGATCGCGTGCAGCTCGGAGACCGCCTGCTCGTGCGAATGGCAGATGCCGGTCGACAGCTCGATCATGCTCTCGGTGATTTCAGGCGTGATGTTGCCGGGGAAGGTCTCGCCCTGGATCAGGCGCATCAGGTCGGATGCAGCCTTGGTGAGGTCGTAGTTGTGCGTGTTGACGACCTGGATCTCCAGTTCGACGCCGAACGTGAACGGTTCGGAATTGACGAAGGTTTCGAGTGCCATGGCAGGTTCCGGAATCAGTTTCTGTCGCTGCGTTCGCTGACCGCCGACAGGCAGCGGTAGACGACGAACGGGCTGACGAGCTGCAGGATCACGATCGTGCACATCACGATCGCGCGCAGGTGCGGGTCGAAATTCGGATAGAGCTGGTAGGTGTCGTCGACGAGCAGGTACGACAGCGCGGACATCGGCGTCAGCGCGATGCCGAGCGCGACGCCCTGCTTCATCCCGAGCCCGCTCGGCTTCGCGAACGCGACGACGCCGGCGAGCTTGGCGGCGAGCCGCGTGACGATCAGCGCGATTGCGAGCAGGCCGCCGAGCGCGATGTCGCCCCACGTGAACGACGTGAGCGTCAGCACGAACAGGATCACCGTCAGCAGCCAGCCGGCCGTGCCGAAATGCTCGGGCCACAGCTGCGGCCGCGCTTCGAGGTTCTTCACGATGATGCCGGCGAGCAGCAGCGTGAGCAGCGTCGACAGCTTCAGCGCCTGCGCGACCGCGATCGCGAGCATCACGAGCCCGAACAGCGCGACGAACGAATGCTCGTCGCGCATCGTCGCGGTCATGTGACGGAACAGGTAATTGCACGCCCGCGCGACCAGGTACGCGACGATGAACGAACCGGCGATCAGGTAGGCGGGTTGCAGGATCGTCGCGAAAACGTTCCCGTACGCTTCCTGGTGGAGCCAGCTCGTGACGAGCTTGGTCAGCACGATCGCGTACACGCTGTTCAGCGCGGTCAGCGTGATGAGGCGCTGCGACACCTGCCCTTCCGCGCGCAGCTCGGTCTTGAGCTGGATCACCATCGACGGCGACGTCGCGATCGCGATCGCCGACAACACGAGCGCGACCATGCCCGACACGCCGAGCGCGAGCATCACGAACAGCACGAGCACGAACGTCAGCGTCGCCTCGGCCAGGCTCGACGCAATGAGCCACGGATTGCGGCGGATCCATTTCAGGTCGAGGCGGCTGCCGAGCTCGAACAGCAGCAGGCCGAGCGCGACGTCGATCAGCAGCCGCGAGGTTTCGTCGGTGCTCGCGTCGATCACGCCGAATCCGAACGAACCGGCGATGAGACCGATCACCGCATACCCGGTGATGCGCGGCAGCCGCCATGCGCGATAGCACAGCTCGCCACACAGACCGGCCGCGAACAACGCGAGCCCGGCCCAGAACACGGCATCCGGCGCGAGCGGCCAATTGGGCAGGAATGAGAACGCCGACTTCATCGTGGTGACTTCTCCTTTGGAAGCAATCGCCAGCGGCGCGGGGTCAAGCGTCAGAAATGAGATGCGCGCCGGCTGGGTATCGCCCCGAGTGTGAATGTTGTGGTCGACGACGGCGGGACATGGGATCCGCCTCTTTCCGCCATCCGGCGGA
The DNA here is from genome assembly GCF_003857985.1 of Burkholderia sp. Bp9090. Lineage (NCBI taxonomy): Bacteria > Pseudomonadati > Pseudomonadota > Betaproteobacteria > Burkholderiales > Burkholderiaceae > Burkholderia > Burkholderia sp. Bp9090. Next base: position 66,353 of record NZ_QTPV01000022.1, on the reverse strand, counting down.
ACTGTCGTTCAGGCTGCCGATCTGGATTGTCGGCCTGGTGTGTGAACGGACTGCGCAGTCTCGATGATTCAGATTCGAAATCGAGCCGACCGTTCCATTGAAGCATGTCCGGCGCTTGGCCGAACGAACGCGAAGGAAACCGATTGTGCCACAGCTTTTTCGCTCCGGAACCGATTGAATCGACTCGCGGCGCTGTGAGGCACCACAGGTCTTTGGTTTCAATGGTTTACTTGTATATATACGTAGTAGAAGTTAACAAGGCGCTCACAGTTCTGTGGATAACTTCGGTTTACGCAACAAGATCAAGGCGTTGGCGCGGCCATAAGTCGTTGCACAGGCTGTTTGCTCACAGAGGTTTGAGTTGGGCAACTTTCGGGCCGTTTCACAGCTGTGCCGAGTTGCCCAGTTTACGTCCACTGTGATTGCACACGAAGTGCGTGCGGATTTCGCGCGGTTATCCACAGCGTCGCGTGGATAACCTTGCGCGAAAAAATCGAAGGACTGTGAGGATTCGGCTGACGAGATCAGCCGATCTGGCGGCCGCGCAGCGCGCGGATCAGGAACCGGGCCGGGTCGACGGCATCGGCGAGTTCGCGCTCGAGCGGCAGCGGCTCGCCTTCCAGTTGCGACGCGATCAGTTCGGCGCCGAGCGCGGCCCACACGAGGCCGCGGGAACCGTAGCCGAATGCGCCGTACAGGCCCGCGGTGCGCGGCAGGTCGCGCGCCCTCGCACCGCTCAGCGCGCGTGCGTTCGCGACGGCCTGCGCTTCGTCGGCGAGCGGGCCGATCACCGGCACGCGATCGGCGACGACCCAGCGAAACGCGACGCGCCCGCGCAGCGTATCGACGTCCGGCAACTCGCCGATCAGGCCGGGCAGCAGATGCCGGACGCGCTCGATATTTTCGATATGCCCGGCGCCGCGCATCGCCGGATCGAGGTCGTCGGGTTCGAACGTCGCGCCGATCAGCAGCGTGCCGTCGTCGAGCGGTACCGCATAGCCGTCGCCGATCGCGGGGCACGGCAGCGGTGCCGTGCTGCCGGGCGGCAGCAGCGTGAGCTGGCCGCGCACCGGCTGCAGCGCGACGTGCCGCAGTCCCGCGAGACGCACGGCGTCGCCGGCGTTCGCGAGCACGACGACCGGCGCCTCGGCGAGCGTCGCGCCTGCCGCGTCGACGGCGCGCCACGTGTCGCCATCGCGCTCGAGGCGCGCGACTTCGGTGCCGGCGAGCAGTGTCACGCGTTCACCGGCCGCCGCGACTTGTGCGGCGCAGACCCCGGCCGGCCAGACGGCGCCGCCGTGCGGAAACAGCAGGCCGCCATGTGCGACCGGCAGGTTCAGATGCGCGCGCGCGGCGTCCGTGTCGAGCAGCGACACGTAGTCGGACGGTGCGCCGAGCGCGTCGAACGCGTCGCGCATCCGCACGAAATCGTCGGCCGATTCCGCGAGATGGATCATCCCGCGCGTGCTGCGCGCGAACGCATGACCCGCATGCTCGAGCGCGCGCCAGCGTGCGAGCGCATGCAGGAAACCGCTGCGCGTGAGGCGGCTCGCGACGTTGTCGTCGCGCGTCATCAGTGGATGGAATACGCCGGCCGGATTGCCCGATGCGTCGCTCGCGATCCGCGCGTGCCGCTCGATCAGCGTGACGTTCCAGCCGCGCGCGGCGAGCCGTTCGACGACCGCGCAGCCGGCCAGCCCCGCGCCGATCACGATCGCGTCGCGCGCGGCAACCGGCAACGCGCGCGGCGGTTCGTGCCGGCGCATCCGCCAGCGCGGTGCGTATTCGCCCGCGAGCATCGCGAACTTGCCGGCCAGCCCGGCCATCTTGCGATACGTGAAACCCGCTTCGAGGAGCGCTTGTTTCACCACGCCCGCGCTCGAATAAGTCGCAAAGGTCGCCTTCTCGGCGGCGATACGTGCGAGCGCGCGGAACACGTCGGCCGACCAGAGATCCGGGTTTTTCGCGGGCGCGAAACCGTCCAGATAGAACGCATCGGCGCGGGCGACCAGTTTCGGCAGCATCTCGCACGCGTCGCCCAGCGCGAGCGTGAGCACGACCCGGCCAGCGTCGAATTCGAGGCGATGAAAACCGGGAACGAGCATCGGCCACGCATCGGCGAGCATTTCTGCTTCCGTCGATATAGTTGTGTTCGCAACCATATGGGACAGTGCCAGGCGCAGGTCATCGCGCGAAAACGGATGCTTCTCGAACGACACGAAATGCAGCCGTTCGCAGCGCGCGGGATCGTCGCGCCAGGCGGCCCAGGTCGCGAGGAAGTTGACGCCCGCGCCGAACCCCGTCTCGACGATCGTGAACGTGCGCCGGCCTTGCCAGCGCCCGGGCAGCGCGTTGCCCGCGATGAACACGTAGTTCGCCTGCGCGAGCGCGCCCGCGACGTTGTGATAGATGTCGCCGTACGCGGGCGAGATGAGGGTGCCGTCGTCGCGGAACGCGAGCGTGGCGGGAACGAGTCGGTCGGGCATGCGAAACAAAAAACGTGGCAGCCAAGCCTGGCAAGGGATTGCGCGGAGGCGTCCGGCGGGTCGTTGGCAAAAACCAACGGCGTTGCGCGGCGGCGGACCCGGCTGCGTATCCCGTCCGGTTGGCGCAGGTCAAAAAACGGGCAATCGACGATTCATTCGGCGAAATACCGATGAAAATCTTTGAAACCCTTGTCGTTATTGGGTTTGCGCTGCGCTATCATAGCAACGCCGTACCGCGGGGTGGCCTTCCGGCAAACCGGACGGCACGTCGCGCGGGCCAGGATTCGGCGCTGTGCCGTCGAAGTCTGACTCTCGACGGCACGGTTCGCGCACGTATAATCGGCGCGTTCGCGCTGTTCGTGTCAAACCTAACCTGAAAAAGGAACCTTAATGAACAAACAGGAACTGATCGACGCCGTCGCCGCCCAAACGGGCGCCAGCAAGGCTCAAACCGGCGAAACGCTGGACACGCTGCTCGAAGTCATCAAGAAGGCCGTGTCGAAGGGTGATGCGGTTCAGCTGATCGGCTTCGGCAGCTTCGGTTCGGGCAAGCGCGCAGCACGTACGGGCCGCAACCCGAAGACCGGCGAAACCATCAAGATCCCGGCAGCCAAGACGGTCAAGTTCACGGCTGGCAAGGCGTTCAAGGACGCCGTCAACAAGCGTTAATCCAGCGCCTGTTCCAGGAAAAAAACCCGCCTTTCGGCGGGTTTTTTGTTGGGCGCGCGCGGCATTTTTGCCACAGTTCGCGCCCCTCTTGCAAGATTTAACGGTTGCCTGTCGCAGGCCGTTTTTACCGCGTATTACGCGTGCACGATCTGCGTGTCGCCGGGATCGTCGTCGTCGTGCGCATCGACATCCCACACCGGAAACGGATCGTCGAACGTGCTCCATTGCGCCGCACCGAGCGCGAATTCCGCATCGGTGAGCAGGCATGCGTCGAGTTTTGCGCGCCATGTGTCGGCATCGAGCCCGATGCCGATCAGCACCAGTTCCTGACGGCGATCGCCGACCGAGCGGTCGTCGAGGTCGCCCTGCCACTCCGTGCGAATTTCGGCGAGCAACTCGTCGTCGTCCGGCCATTCCGCGCGATCCTGCGCGGCCCACCAGAGGCCCGCCGGGCCATGCCGGCATACGCCGCCCGCCTGCGACAGCGAGCCCGCGATGTCGTTGCGCGTCGCGAGCCAGAAGAAGCCCTTGCTGCGCAGCACGCCCGGCCACTCCTGATGCAGCAGCGCCCAGAGCCGTGCCGGATGAAACGGCCGGCGCGCGCGGTAAACAAAATTGCCGATGCCGAATTCGTCGGCTTCGCCATGCACGTGCGCATGATGCGGATCGTGGCAGTCGGGATCGTCGCAATGCGTGTGATCGTGATCGAGCGACGCGAGCCAGCCCGGCGCGTTCGCGGCCTCGTCGAAATCGAAGCGGCCGGTGTTCAGCACTTCCTCGAGCGGCACGTTGCCGAACGTCGACACGACCTGGTGCGCGCGCGGGTTGAGCCGCGCGAGGATGTGCTGCAGGCGCGCGAGTTCTTCCGCGCCGACGAGGTCGGTCTTGTTGATCACGAGCACGTCGCAGAACTCGATCTGCTCGATCAGCAGCTCGACGAGCGTGCGATCGTCTTCGTCCGATGCGGCGATGCCGCGCGTCGCGAGCGCGTCGTCGGAACCGTAGTCGCGCAGGAAATTGTAGGCGTCGACCACGGTGACGAGCGTGTCGAGCCGCGCGACGTTCGACAGCGATGCGCCGTCGTCGTCGACGAACGTGAAGGTTTCGGCGATCGGCATCGGCTCCGCGATGCCGGTCGATTCGATCACGATCGCGTCGAAGCGGCCATCCGCCGCGAGATTGCGGATCTCGACGAGCAGGTCGTCGCGCAGCGTGCAGCAGATGCAGCCGTTCGACATCTCGACCAGGCGTTCCTCGACATGCGACAGCGCCTGCGCATCGCGTACGAGCGACGCGTCGATGTTGACCGCCGCGAGATCGTTGACGATCACGGCGACTTTCATGCCCGCGCGGTTCGCGAGGATGTGATTGAGCAGCGTGGTCTTGCCGGCGCCGAGGAAACCGGACAGCACTGTGACGGGCAACGGCTGATTCATTGCCGGATTCATAACGATTTGCACCAACGGAAAAGAGGGAAAAGCGGCCGCGGCGCCCTGACGGGGCGCGATCGGCCCGGAGCCGGTCGCCCGGGGCCGGTCGAAACCGCGGCGTGAGATCCGCATTGTGCATCAAACGCGCGCCGGCCGGCCGAGCGGCACGGCGTCGGCCCGCGGCGCGGCGTCACTGCTCGGGCGGCATCAGCTTCCACTGCGTCAGGATCCCGGCGATCTGCCGCGCATACTTGTCGCGCAGCGACGGCGTTTCCGAATGATAGGCGCCGACGGCCTGCCATGTGTTGCCGTAGCGATTCATCTTCTGGCGCAGGTGCCACGCGGCGATGTAGACGTTCTTGCACGGCTGCATCAGCGTGTCGCGGCCGATGCCGTAGCGCGACAGCGCCGGCAGGTGGATCGAATTGATCTGCATCAGGCCGTAGTCGACCGAGCCGTTCGTATTCTTGTTCAGCGCGTCGGGCCGGTTGTGCGACTCCTGCCACGCGATCGCGCGCAGGATCAGCGGATTGACCTTCTGGTAGCGGGCGGCCTCGTCGAAACAATCCGCGCGTGCGCTTCCGCAGGCGAACCACACGCCGGCGGCGATCAACGCGATCGAAGCGAACCGTCTGTTCATGGTGCGGAAAACGAAAGGAATGGGCGCAAGGATCGGGAAAACCCGTGTCCGTTATTCGTGCGACTGGAAACGTGCCGCCCGTATCATACCGAGAGTCCGTCACGTGGCGACATGCGAACGACGGCTGCCCGTTTATACCGCATTTTCGTGTCGATTCATCGCAAAAACGACGGCGACGGACGGCATGCCGGGGCGGCGCCGAAATCTTACATATTGCATACGGCGCGCCGGATACATGTCGTATGTGAGACAGTCCTCGGCTCAATGTGATATTTCGGACATGAAAAGCTGCTAATGTCGCCTCTTTCGGACCTGGATCCCAGCACTACCGCCGGAAGTGGCCTGAGCCGGCATCGACCCATTCATCCATGACAAGAAATCGCTTCGTTATGCGGCGCATCGCGACGACCCTGATCGTCGCCGGCATCATCGTCTCGCAGGCCGCCTACGCTCAGGTCACGCTCAATTTCGTGAATGCGGACATCGACCAGGTCGCCAAGGCGATCGGTGCCGCAACCGGCAAGACCATCATCGTCGACCCCCGCGTGAAGGGGCAGCTCAATCTCGTGGCCGAACGGCCGGTGCCGGAAGACCAGGCGCTGAAGACGCTGCAGTCGGCGCTGCGCATGCAGGGCTTCGCGCTCGTGCAGGATCACGGGGTGCTGAAGGTCGTGCCGGAAGCCGACGCGAAGCTGCAGGGCGTGCCGACCTATGTCGGCAATGCGCCGCAGGCGCGCGGTGACCAGGTCATCACGCAGGTGTTCGAGCTGCGCAACGAATCGGCGAACAACCTGCTGCCGGTGCTGCGGCCGCTGATCTCGCCGAACAACACGGTCACCGCCTACCCGGCGAACAACACGATCGTCGTTACCGATTACGCGGACAACGTGCGCCGCATCGCGCAGATCATCTCGGGCGTCGATAGCGCCGCGGGCGCGCAGGTCCAGGTCGTGCCGCTGCGCAATGCGAACGCGATCGACCTCGCCGCGCAACTGCAGAAGATGCTCGACCCGGGCGCGATCGGCAACAGCGACGCGACGCTGAAGGTGTCGGTCACGGCCGACCCGCGCACCAACTCGCTGATGCTGCGCGCGTCGAGCGCGTCGCGCCTCGCGGCCGCGAAGCGCCTCGTGCAGCAGCTCGACGCGCCGAGCGCGGTGCCCGGCAACATGCACGTCGTGCCGCTGCGCAACGCCGACGCGGTGAAGCTCGCGAAGACGCTGCGCGGGATGCTCGGCAAGAGCAGCGGCGACAGCGGTTCGTCGGCGTCGTCCAACGACGCGAACAGCTTCAACCAGGGCGGCGGCTCGTCGCAGAGCGGCAACTTCTCGACCGGCACGTCGGGCACCCCGCCGCTGCCGTCGGGCGGCCTGGGCGGTTCGTCTTCTTCGTCGGCCTACGGCGGCAGCGGCTCGTCCGGCGGCGGCCTCGGCACGGGCGGCCTGCTCGGCGGCGACAAGGACAAGAGCGGCGACGACAACCAGCCGGGCGGGATGATCCAGGCCGACGCGGCCACCAACTCGCTGATCATCACCGCGTCCGATCCCGTTTACCGCAACCTGCGCTCGGTGATCGACCAGCTCGACGCACGGCGTGCGCAGGTCTATATCGAAGCGCTGATCGTCGAGCTGAACTCGAATACGTCCGGCAACCTCGGCATCCAGTGGCAGATCGCCCAGGGCCAGTTTCTCGGCGGCACGAACTTCAGCGCCCCCGGTACGCCCAGCGGCAACATCCTCGGGGTGTCGGGCGCGGTTGCCGCCGGTGGTACGGCGGGGCTCGGCGCGCTGGGGCAGACGCTCCTGCCGGGCCTGAACGTCGGCTGGCTGCACAACATGTTCGGCGTGCAGGGCCTTGGCGCGCTGCTGAATTATTTCGCGGGCGTGAGCGACGCGAACGTGCTGTCGACGCCGAACCTCATCACGCTCGACAACGAAGAGGCGAAGATCGTCGTCGGCCAGAACGTGCCGATTCCGACGGGGTCGTATTCGAACCTGACGAGCGGCAACACGAACAACGCATTCAATACCTACGATCGCCGCGATGTCGGCCTCACGCTGCACGTGAAGCCGCAGATCACCGACGGCGGCATCCTGAAGCTGCAGCTCTACACCGAGGATTCGGCGGTCGTCACCAGCACGTTGACCGCCACGACCGGCCCGACCTTCACCAAGCGCTCGATCCAGTCGACGATCCTGGCGGACAACGGCGAAATCATCGTGCTCGGCGGCCTGATGCAGGACAACTACAACGTGTCGAACAGCAAGGTGCCGCTGCTGGGCGACATCCCGTGGATCGGCCAGCTGTTCCGCTCGGAATCGAAGAACCGACAGAAGACCAACCTGATGGTGTTCCTGCGCCCGGTGATCATCACCGACCGGCAGACCGCGCAGGCGGTGTCGGCGAACCGCTACGACTATATCCAGGGCGTCACGGGCTCGTATAAGTCTGACAACAACGTCATGCGTGACAAGGACGATCCGACCGTTCCGCCGATGCCGCTCGGCCCGAGCGAAGGCGGCTCGGCACTGAACCTGTTCGACCTGACGAAGATTCGCCGCCAGCAGCAGGGCCCGCAGCCGGCGCAGCAGGCGCAACCGGCCGTCCAGCCGCAAGCCGTGCCGCAGCAGCAGATGCAGCAACAGCCGCTGACGGTGCCGTCGGGAGCCTCGCAGTGACCGACGTGCTCGCGTCCTCCGCCCACGACGGCGCGCCCGGCGAACGGCAGCCGCCGTCGCCGCTCGCCGCGCGCCTGTTGCCGTACGGCTTCGCGAAGAGCGGCCAGGTGCTGATCGCGCACCAGCTCGACGACACGCTCGAGGTGTGGATCAGCGAACGCACGAACGATGCGGCGCTCGCCGAAATCGCGCGCAACTTCGGCTCGATCTCCGTGCATCGCGTGCCGGCCGACGAGCTCGCGCAGGCGATCAACCAGGCCTACGCGCGCCAGGACGGCAGCGCGGCGCAGATCGTCGGCGAGGTCGAAGGCGAAGTCGACCTGTCGCGGCTGATGCAGGACATCCCCGAAGTCGAGGATCTGCTCGAATCGGAAGACGATGCGCCGATCATCCGGATGATCAACGCGCTGCTCACGCAAGCGGCGCGCGAACAGGCGTCGGACATTCACATCGAGCCGTTCGAGAATGCATCGGTCGTGCGGTTTCGCGTCGACGGCACGCTGCGCGACGTCGTGCGCCCGAAGAAGGCGCTGCACGGCGCGCTGATCTCGCGGATCAAGATCATGGCGCAGCTCGACATCGCCGAGAAACGCCTGCCGCAGGACGGCCGCATCACGCTGCGCGTCGGCGGCCGGCCGGTCGACGTGCGGGTGTCGACGCTGCCGACCGGACACGGCGAGCGCGCGGTGCTGCGTCTGCTGGAAAAGGATGCGCAGCGCCTGAACCTCGAAGCGCTCGGGATGGGCCGCGACACGCTCGTCCAGTTCGACAAGCTGATCGCCCGCCCGCACGGGATCGTGCTGGTGACGGGCCCGACCGGTTCGGGCAAGACGACGACGCTGTATGCGTCGATGTCGCGGCTCGAAACGGCGACGACCAACATCATGACCGTCGAGGATCCGATCGAATACGACCTGTCCGGCATCGGCCAGACGCAGGTGAACGAGCGGATCGGGATGACCTTCGCCCGCGCGCTGCGTTCGATCCTGCGCCAGGACCCGGACGTGATCATGATCGGCGAAATCCGCGACCTCGAAACCGCGCAGATCGCGGTGCAGGCGTCGCTCACGGGCCACCTCGTGCTCGCGACGCTGCACACCAACGATGCGGCGTCCGCCGTCACGCGCCTGACCGACATGGGCGTCGAGCCGTACCTGCTCGCGTCGTCGCTGCTCGGCGTGCTCGCGCAGCGCCTGGTGCGGCAGCTGTGCCCGGTCTGCAAGGAAGAGCGGCAGGAGGAAGGCCGCACCGTGTGGCATCCGGTCGGCTGCGACAAGTGCGGGCATTCGGGCTACACGGGCCGGCGCGGCGTATACGAACTGCTGGTGGTCGACGATTCGATCCGTACGCTGATCCACCGCAACGCGGCCGATGCGGAGATTCTCGCCGCGGGCCGCGCGGAAGGGATGCGCACGCTGCGCGACGACGCCGAGCGCTGGCTCGCGGCCGGTGCGACGTCGCTCGAGGAAGTGCTGCGCGTGACGGGAGGCGCATAGCGCGATGTCGGCATTCCGTTTCGAAGCAATCGATTCGGCCGGGCGCGCGCAGAAGGGCGTGATCGATGCCGACAGCGCGCGCGCCGCGCGCGGCCAGCTGCGCACGCAGGGGCTCACGCCGCTGGTGGTCGAGCCGGCCGCCAGCGCGAGCCGCGGTGCGCGCTCGCAGCGCCTCGCGTTCGGCCGCAAGCTGTCGCAGCGCGAGCAGGCGATCCTCACGCGCCAGCTCGCGAGCCTGCTGATCGCGGGGCTGCCGCTCGACGAGGCGCTCGGCGTGCTCACCGAGCAGGCCGAGCGCGACTACATCCGCGAACTGATGGCCTCGATCCGCGCGGAGGTGCTCGGCGGCCACTCGCTCGCGAATGCGCTGGGCCAGCATCCGCGCGACTTCCCCGAAATCTATCGCGCGCTCGTCGCGGCGGGCGAGCACACCGGCAAGCTCGGCATCGTGCTGTCGCGCCTGGCCGACTACATCGAACAGAGCAACGCGCTGAAGCAGAAGATCCTGCTCGCGTTCACGTATCCGGGGATCGTCACGCTGATCGCGTTCGGCATCGTCACGTTCCTGCTGAGCTACGTCGTGCCGCAGGTCGTCAACGTGTTCGCGAGCACGAAGCAGCAGTTGCCGATCCTCACGGTCGTCATGATGGCGCTGTCGGATTTCGTGCGGCACTGGTGGTGGGCGATCCTGATCGCGATCGCGCTCGTCGTGTGGGTCGTGAAGGCGACGCTGTCGCGCGACGGGCCCAGGCTCGCGTTCGACCGCTGGGTGCTGACCGCGCCGCTCGCGGGCAAGCTCGTGCGCGGCTACAACACGGTGCGCTTCGCGAGCACGCTCGGCATCCTGACCGCGGCCGGCGTGCCGATCCTGCGCGCGCTGCAGGCGGCCGGCGAGACGCTGTCGAACCGCGCGATGCGCGCGAACATCGACGACGCGATCGTGCGCGTGCGCGAAGGCTCCGCGCTGTCGCGCGCGCTGAACAACGTGAAGACGTTTCCGCCGGTGCTCGTGCACCTGATCCGCTCCGGCGAGGCGACGGGCGACGTGACGACGATGCTGGATCGCGCGGCGGAAGGTGAGGCACGCGAGCTCGAACGCCGCACGATGTTCCTGACGAGCCTGCTCGAGCCGCTCTTGATCCTGGCGATGGGCGGGATCGTGCTCGTGATCGTGCTGGCCGTGATGCTGCCGATCATCGAGCTGAACAACATGGTGCAGTGACGGCCTGACCGCCGGTCAGGCCACCGCCGTTCAACGCATGTAGATCGCGGGCGACGGCGTGTTCGCGGGGAGCTGGACTTCGGCGCGCGCGCCGTTGCGGTCGACGATGATCGAGCGGTTGCGCACTTCGGCGAGCTTCGCGCCGGGCGCGAGCTCCGCGCCGAGCGACACGGCGCGCGGCGGCTCGCCGCCGATGCCGACGATCGCGGCGCCGCCATGATCGAGCGCGAGAATGCCGAACAGGTGGATGTCCTGCACGGGATTCTTGTCGAGCTGGCCGCCGAAGAGCGCGGCGGCGTCCTCGGTGCGGATCGGCAACCGCGCGGCGGCGGCGGGCAGCGGCGCTTCGCGGGCCGACAGCGTGACGACCCAGTAGGTGGCCGTCGCGCACAAACCCGCGAAGAGGGCTAGGGAGAGGATCCGGATCGAGAGCGCGTTCATGCGCGCTATTGTACGGATGTATATGAAATTTGCGTTGGGTGAAAGCCCTCGGCAGCGCGCGCCTTACAATGCGTGCTCCGCGCCCGGGGGAAACGGAAGCTGGCCGTCAGGCAAACGTCCGGAATGCGCCGGGTGCGTCACTTAATCGACGACATTTTTTGGAAGAGGTAGTCAGTCATGCAAACGTGGATCACTCGCCGTAATGCGGCCGTGCGCCGTCAGCGCGGTTTCACGCTGATCGAGATCATGGTGGTGGTCGCGATCCTCGGGATCCTGGCGGCACTGATCGTGCCGAAGATCATGAGCCGTCCCGACGAGGCGCGCCGTATCGCCGCGAAGCAGGACATCGGCACGATCATGCAGGCGCTCAAGCTGTACCGGCTCGACAACGGCCGCTATCCGACCCAGGAACAGGGCCTGAACGCGCTGATCCAGAAGCCGACCACCGATCCGATCCCGAACAACTGGAAGGACGGCGGCTATCTCGAGCGCCTGCCGAACGATCCGTGGGGCAACGGGTACAAGTACCTGAACCCGGGCGTGCACGGCGAGATCGACGTGTTCAGCTACGGCGCCGACGGCAAGGAAGGCGGCGAGAGCAACGATTCCGACATCGGTTCGTGGCAGTAAGCCTGCGCTGACCGTCCCGACGTTCTCCCCGTTCTTCACTCCATGCCCGCCCCTCGCACGCCCTTGCGCTCCGCTCGCGCTCGCCGCGACGGCCGCGTGCGGCGCGGCGCGGCCGTGACCGTGGCACGCGCACGCGGCTTCACGCTGCTCGAGATGCTGGTCGTGCTCGTGATCGCGGGCCTGCTGGTGTCGCTCGCGTCGCTGTCGCTGACGCGCAATCCGCGCACCGACCTGCGCGAGGAAGCGCAGCGCATCGCGCTGCTGTTCGAGACGGCCGGCGACGAAGCACAGGTGCGCGCGCGCCCGGTCGCGTGGCAGCCGACCGCGCACGGTTTCCGCTTCGACGTGAGCTCGCCCGACGGCTGGCACACGCTGCGCGACGACGTGCTGCGCCCGCGCGACTGGGACGGCGGCGTCACGGGCGCCGATATCGACTATCCCGGTTCGGACACGCGCGCGAGCCGCGTCGTGTTCGGCACGGAAAGCATCGACACGCCGGTGCGCGTGACGCTGCATTCGGCGGTCGGCAGCGCGACGATCGTCGGCACCGGCAACGGCCGCTACGAGGTGCAATGACGATGCGTCGTCGCCTGCCCTTTCCGGCCGCTTCCCGCCCCCCAAGGGGACTCCCTTCGGGGCACCCCGGGCGTACTTCCTCCGGAGACCGGCCCGCGGCCGGCCTCGTCGGGGCGCGCGGCTTCACGATGATCGAGGTGCTGGTCGCGCTCGCGATCATCGCGGTCGCGCTCGCCGCGTCGATCCGCGCGGTCGGCACGATGGCGACCAATGCATCCGATCTCCACCGCCGGCTGCTCGCCGGCTGGAGTGCCGACAACGCGCTCGCGCAACTGCGCCTCACGCATGCGTGGCCGGAGGTCGGCGAACAGAGCTTCGACTGTTCGCAGGGCAACCTGCAGCTGGTCTGCACGCAGCGCGTGAGCACGACGCCGAACCCGGTGTTCCGGCGCGTGCAGATGTCGGTGAGCATGCCGGGGCGCGCCGGCGTGCTCGCGCAAATGGTGACGGTGGTCGCGAATGAAACCAGCCGTCCGCTCTGACGTGCCGATGCCGCGCCGGCCGCTGCGCGCCGCCGGCTCGCGCCGCGTGCGCGGCTTCACGCTGATCGAACTGATGATCGCGATCGCGATCCTCGCGGTGGTCGCGATCCTGTCGTGGCGCGGGCTTGACCAGATCATGCGCGGCCGCGACAAGGTCGCGGCCGCGATGGAAGACGAGCGCGTGTTCGCGCAGATGTTCGACCAGATGCGCATCGACGCGCGGCTCGCCGCGACCGACGACGAAGCCGGCCAGCCGGCGATCGGCGTCGCCGGCAACACGCTGCAGATCGTCCGCGAGCTCGACGTGCCGGGCGCCGCGCCGCGGCTGCAGGTGGTCCGCTACCGGATCGCCGGCGGGCGCGTCGTGCGCTATGCATCGCCGCCGCTCGACGACGCGAACCGCCTGCGCGACGTGCTGAAGGACAGCAGCGTCGACGGCTGGAGCTGGGTCGCGCTGATGGGCGGCGTCGGTGCGATCGACGCGAAGCTGTACGTGCCGCGCGTCGGCTGGACCACCAACCTGCAGACGGCCAACGACGCGCTCGCGCAGAACAACGATGCGCTGAAGGTGCCGCAGATCGGCAACGCGCCGCCGGCGCGCGCGGTGACGGGGCTGCAGGTCAGCATCGGCGCGACCTCGCTGCGCGTGCCCGTCACGCGCATCTTCCTCGTCGGGGAATGACGATGCGCGCGCGCCCTCATCGTTCCCGGTTCGCCGAGCGTCGCGCCGCACGCGCCCGCCGCGAGCGCGGCGCGGCGATCATCACCGCGCTGCTCGTCGTCGCGCTGTCGGCGATCCTCGTGTCGGGGATGCTGTGGCGCCAGCAGGTGCAGATTCGCCGCATCGAGAACCAGCGCGTGATCGCGCAGGCGCAGTGGGTCGCGCGCGGCGCGCTCGACTGGACGCGCATGATCCTGCGCTCCGAGGGCGACACGGCGCCCGGCATCACCTATCTCGGCGGGATCTGGGCCGTGCCGATCGCGAAGACGAAGCTGTCGGATTTCCTCGGCCGGATCGGCGCGCCGAACGACAACGGCGGCGAAGACACCTACATCTCCGGATCGATCGAGGACGCGCAGGCGAAGTACAACCTGCGCAACCTCGTGTCGTCGCCGGCGCCCGGCGTGCTGCAGCTCAACGCGATGCAGCTCAAGGCGTTCCAGCGGCTGTTGACGACCCTTGGCTACGACGGCGCGCTCGCGAAGCGCATCGCGCTGCAGATGCGCGCGGGCCTGATGCACTCGGCGACGCGTTTCCAGACGCCGACGCTGCCCGGTGCCGGAACGGCCGCGACCGCGCCGGTGCCCGGCGGCGACACGGCCGGCAACTTCACCGACGAGCCGGGGATGTCCGACGGCGACCGCGGGCCCGCGCCGCTCGTGATGACCGGCGTCGACAGCCTGCTCGACGTCGATGGCGTCACGCCCGAAATGGTCGCGCGGCTGCGCCCGTTCGTCACCGTGCTGCCGACCACGACGCCGGTGAACATGAACACCGCGCCGGCCGAGGTGATCGCGGCGCTGATGCCGGGGATGAGCGTGTCGTCCGCCCAGGCGCTCGTCGCGCGGCGCGAGACCGTGTTTTTCCGCAACGTCGGCGACGTGCAGCTCGCGCTGCGCGGTGCCGGCGCGCCGAACGTGACGATCGACTCGAGCCTCGTCGACGTCAATTCGAGTTACTTCATCGTGCATGGCCGGATTCAGCACGATCGCGCGGAGGTCGATCGCACCTCGCTCGTGTATCGTGATCCGACCACGCACTCGACGCGGGTCGTGCGCATCCGCGACCAGCTATAACGACGCCATCCGGGAGAGGAGCTCTTGAGCACGCTGATTGTTTCTTTGCCGCCGCGCGAGCCGGCCGTGCCGTTGCAGGAATGGCAGTGGCCCGAGCTGCCGTTCACGCTCGTGGACAAGGCCGGCCAGGTGCAGCGCGCGGGCCGCGCCGCGCTCGCGCTGCTGCCGCGCGCGAACGCGACGGTGCTGATCGTCGCCGCGCGCGACGTGCTGCTGCTGGCCGCGACCGTGCCGCCGCTCAAGGGGCCGAAGCTGCGCCAGGCGCTGCCGAACATCGTCGAGGATCAGCTGATCCAGGATCCGCTCGGCTGCCATGTCGCGCTCGATCCGGTCGCGCTGCCCGACGGCCGCCGCGTGCTGGCCGTCGTCGACCGCGCGTGGTTCCGCGCGATCTGTGATGCCTTCACCGCGGCCGGCCACCGGCACCTGAGCGCGGTGCCCGCGACGCGCTGCCTGCCCGCACCGCGCGCGCCGGCGGCGGAAGCTGCACCGGATGCGCATGCCGACGGTGAGGCCACCCAAGCCGACGCGCTCACGGATGCGGTCGAGCCGCCTGCGCGCCCGACCGCGGTCGCCGCGGTGCTCGGCCTCACGACGGCGATCGAGCCGGTGCTCGTGGAAGCCGGCGCGCAGCCGGCCGCGGCCGGTGCGCCGCGTCTCGAGTTCGCGGTCGCGCGCGGCGCGCTCGGCGAAGGGTTCGCGGCGCCTGCGTCGCGCGCGGCCGGCACGCTCGCCGCGCTCGCGGGCGGCGGCGACGTCGAACTGTACGAACTCGGCGAACCGGGCGCGGAGCCGCGCCTCGCGTCGGTCGGACGCGCCGACGGCCCGCTGCTGCCGGGCGCGCAACCGCTGCCGTTCGATGCGTTCGCGCGGCGTGCGCTGACCGAGCGCTTCGATCTGTGCCAGTTCGAATTCGAATCGCAGCCGTGGCGCTTCGACCGCGCGACGCTGAAGCGCCTGCGCGTGCCGATCGCACTCGCCGCGGCCACGCTCGGCGTCGCGGTGATCGGGATGAACCTGCACTGGTGGAAGCTGTCGCGCGAGCGCGACGCGCTGTCCGCGCAGATCACCGAGACGCTGCTGTCTGCCTTCCCCAAGACGACGACGGTGCTCGATCCGCCCGCGCAGATGCAGCGTCAGCTCGACCAGCTGCGCCTTGCGGCGGGCGAGCTGTCGCCGAACGATTTCCTCGCGCTGTCGAGCGGGCTGTCGCGTTCGATGGGCGCGCTGCCGCTGAACGGTATCGCGTCGCTCGATTATCACGACCGGCGGCTCGACGTCGGCTTCAAGCCGGAGGTCAAGGTCGACCCCGATTTCCCGCAGCGTCTCGCGCGCAACGGGCTGGCCGGCGAAGTCGACAGCAGCACCGGCAAATGGACGATCCGGAGCCGCTCATGAAGACGGAACAACTGACCCAGACGCTGGCCCAGTTCTGGGGCGAGCGCACGCCGCGCGAGCGGACGCTGCTCGGCTGGGGCGGCGCCGTGCTGGCCGTCGCGATCGCGTATTCGGTGCTGTGGTCGCCCGCGGAGGAAGGCCGCGCGCGGATCCGGCGCGAGCTGCCGACGATGCGCCAGGAACTCGCGCAGATGACCGCGCAGGCCAACGAGGCGAAGTCGTTGACGGCCGCCGCGCAAGGCGTCGCGCCGACCGGTCTTGCGCTGAAGGACGCGCTCACCGCGTCGCTGTCCGATCACGGGCTGCAGGGTGCGCAGGTGCAGGTCGTCGGCAACGGTGTGCAGATCCAGATGAAGAACGCCTCGTTTCCGGTGTGGACGCAGTGGCTCGACGACGCGCGCCGGCAGTTCAAGGTGCAGGTCGGCGAAGCGCACGTGACCGGACTGAAGGAAGACGGCCAGGTCGACCTGACGGCCGTGATGCAACCCTCGACGCAGAAATGACGCAGTGGATGAAACCAGCGACGGTCGGCCGATGAGGCCAGGGATCAGGCGGCTCGTCGCCGCATTGCCGTGGGTGGTGGCGGGCGGGTTCGCGACGGCGCTGACGCTCGTCGCGCTCGCGCCGGCCGCGTGGATCGCGCCGCAGTTCGCGCGCGCGAGCGGCGGCCACGTGAACCTCGTCGATCCGGACGGATCGCTGTGGCACGGGTCGGGCACGCTGATGCTCGCACCGGGCGCGGACCAGAGCGCGGCAACGCTGCTGCCGGGGCGGGTCGAATGGACCACGGGCTTCTGGCCGCTCCTGACCGGGCGCGTGCGGATGCGCATGCGGCAGACCGAGGCGATGCCCGACGCCGTCACGCTCGACGCGACGTGGCGCGGCGCCGTGCTGTCGGCGGGCACGATGGCCGTGCCCGCGTCGCTGCTTGCCGGGCTCGGCACGCCGTTCAACACGCTCGACCTGCAGGGTGACGTGCGGCTCGGCTGGACCGACTGGCGGATGATCGGCAACAGCGCGTTCGGCCAGCTGACGGTGACGATCGATTCGATGAGTTCGCGCGTGTCGCGCGTGAAGCCGCTCGGGTCGTATCGCGCAGTGCTGCAGGCGAAGGGCTCGGGCGCCGATCTCGACCTGTCGACGACGCAGGGCCCGCTGTTCCTCGACGGACACGGCAGCTTCGGCCCCGGCCAGGGTTCGTTTCGCGGCACCGCGCATGCGGCGCCCGAGCAGCAGGCGAACCTCGCGGGGCTGCTGAACCTGCTTGGCCATCCGATCGGCAACAACGAAGTGTCGCTGATCTTCGGCGACGCGACGCGCTGACGCGCGCGCCACCCTCTCCTTTCCGTCTTACTTCTGCGCGAGCGGCACGGCGGCCGACGGTGCGGTCGCGGCCGGCGCCGCCGCACCGGATGCCGGCGCCGGCGCCGCCATGTCGCCCGTTTCGCGTGCGATGTCCGACGCATCCCAGCCGCCGCCGAGCGCCTTCACGAGCCCGACCGACGACACCATCCGCTGGCCTGCGATCGTCGCGAGCTTCTGCTGCGCGGTGAACGCGGTGGTCTGCGCGGTCAGCACGTTCAGGTAGGCGACCGTGCCGGCCTTGTACTGGTTCGTGACGATCGCGAGCGCGTGCTGGGCGCTGTCGACGGCCTGCCGCTGCACGTCGACTTCCTGCGCAAGGATGCGCTGCGACGCGAGGTTGTCCTCGACGTCCTGGAATGCGGTGAGCACCGCGAGGCGGTACGCGGCGACGTCCTGGTCGTAGGTCGCGCGCGCGGCATCCGTTTGCGCGGCGCGCAGGCCGGCGTCGAACAGCGTCGCCGCGAGCTGCGGGCCGACCGTCCAGAACCGCGCGGGCAGCGTGAACAGTTGCGACCACACCGAGCTCTGGAAGCCGCCGGTGGCCGACAGGGTGAGCGTCGGGAAGAACGCGGCGATCGCGACGCCGATCTGCTCGTTCGCGGCCGCCGCGCGGCGCTCGGCCGCCGCGATGTCGGGCCGGCGCTCGAGCAGCGCGGACGGCACGTCGACCGGCGTGATCGGCGGCTCCGCCGCGAGCGGGTTCGGCGCCAGCGAGAACGTCGATGCCGGTTCGCCGATCAGCGTCGCGATCGCATGCTCGTACTGCGCGCGCGCGACGCCGTTGTCGATCGACGCGGCCTGCGCGCTCTGCAGCTGCGTCTGCGCCTGGATCACGTCCGCGCGCGCGGCGACGCCCTGCGCGTACTGGTTCTGCGTGAGCTTCAGCGATTCGCCGTACGACTTCACGGTGTCGTCGAGCAGCTTCTGCAGCGCGTCGGACGTGCGCAGCTGGAAGTAGGTCTGCGCGAGCAGCGCCTGCTGCGAGAGCCGCGCGTTCGCGAGATCGGCCGCGGCGGCCGCTTCGCCGGCGCGCTGCGCGCTGACGGTGCGGCTCACCTTGCCCCACAGGTCGGGTTCCCAGCTCGCGTCGAGGCCGACGCTGTAGCTGTTGCCGATCGACGAACTGCTGCCGAAGCTCGACGAAGACGACGTACGCCCCGTCCGGGAGCGCGAGCCCGAGGCGGTCAGCCCGACGGTCGGGAAGTACGCGGCACGCGCTTCGGCGACGAGCGCGCGGGCCTGCCGGTACGCGGCGGCCGATTGCGCGATGGTCTGGTTCGATGCGTTGAGCTTGCCGACCAGCGCGTCGAGCTGCGGGTCGTTGTAGACGCTCCACCACGGACCGCGGTCGGCGCGGTCGGCGGGCTGCGCGACTTTCCAGCCGGCCGGCGCTTCCTTGAAGGCGGCGGGGATCGACGTGTCGGGCCGGTGATAGTCGGGCCCGACGGCGCAGCCGGCGAGCAGCACGGCCGTCGCGACGGCGACGGCGGCGCTCAGCGGGCGAAGGGCGCGCGGGAGGGGAGCGTACGGCATGGTGGTTTTCCTGTCGGGATGCTGCGGCCGGCGAGCGGCGTCGCGCGATGCGGTCGTCGTGCCGCTGGCGGACAAATGGTAACTGACGGCGGGAAAGCCGCGCAGCCCTAAGGGTACGGTGCGCGGCGGCACGAATGTGTTACCGGCGCGGCCGGCCGGTTTACCGGTCATTACGGATCGCTTGCGCTCGAGGCAGGCGACGAATGCGGCGCAGACGAAGCCGGGCCGCGGGGTGCGGCCGGCATTCGGTCGGGATGACGGGAGCCGGCGGTGTCAGTGACAGCGCGCGGGCACCGGGACGGGATCGGCGGCGGACCGCCATGTCGACGGCTCCGTGGCCGCCGGCCGGCTCGTGCGGCGGGCGGCACCCTTCGCGTTGCGCTGCCGGCGGTGATCGAACCAGGCAAACCCGAGCGCCGCGAGCGACCCGCCCGGCACCACCAGCATCGTCACGTACAGCGCGATCTTCCAGCCGCGGTGCGGCCCGGAGAACACATGATGAGCGGTATCGGTCAGGTTGCGGCGCAGCGCGCCGGCGGCATTTTTCAGGAACAGCATTGCGAACATCCTCGGGTGCCCGGCAGCGCGGGCTGAGCGGTCAGAACATCGTCTCCGGCAGTGCGGCATGCACGTCGTAACTGGTTGCCTGAAATAATATTGACTAAGCAATCATTTTTCAAGATACTGGGCGCGTTTTGACCTGAAACGCACTGTTGCTGCGCGCGCAATTCGCATGAACGGCGGCCTCTACGATCCCGACACCATCGCACTGGAAACGAGCCTCGGTTATTACCTGACCAAGGCCCGGCAGGCGCTCGTCGAGCGAATGGACCGCGCACTCGAGCCGTACGACCTCACCGCGCAGCAGATCGGCGTGATCCTGCTGCTGTCGCGCGGTTATGCGCGCACGCCGTTCGAGCTGTCGCGCAAGATGTCGTACGACAGCGGTTCGATGACCCGGATGCTCGACCGCCTCGAGCGCAAGGGCCTGGTCGCGCGCTCGCGCAGCGAACAGGACCGCCGCGTGATCGAGCTGACGCTGACCGAGCGCGGCGCCGACGCGGCCCGCGCGCTGCCGTCGCTGATCGCGACCGCGTTGAACGCGCAGCTCGCCGGTTTCTCGGCCGACGAACTCGCGCTGCTCACCGGCCTGCTGCAGCGGTTCATCGCCAACGGGCCCGGCGACGCCGGCTGCCCGAAGCCCGACGAACCGGATTGCTGAGCGCGGGAGGCCCGATGTCTAGGTTAAGTATTCGCTTATTTCTCTGTCTGGGCAGAAGATGACGAGGCACGTGCTCCATCTCTCCCCTCACCCGTTCCACCCGTCCGGGCCGCGCGATAGGGTGCGCCCGTGTGTTGTGCCGGCGCGCTGCGCGCGTCGCGTCTAGGAGATTCCGATGTCCGCCACCACGGCATCCGCCGCGCCACCTGCCGCCCAGCCCGCGCCGCTCACCGGCGGCGCGCTCGCGCTCCTCACCGTCGGGCTCGCGCTCGGCACCTTCATGGAAGTGCTCGACACGTCGATCGCGAACGTCGCGGTGCCGACCATCTCGGGCAGCCTCGGCGTCGCGACGAGCGAAGGCACGTGGGTGATCTCGTCGTATTCGGTCGCGTCCGCGATCGCGGTGCCGCTGACCGGCTGGCTCGCACGGCGGGTCGGCGAGGTGCGCCTGTTCACGCTGTCGGTGCTCGCGTTCACGATCGCGTCGGCGCTGTGCGGCCTCGCGGAGAACTTCGAGACGCTGATCGCGTTCCGGCTGCTGCAGGGCCTCGTGTCCGGGCCGATGGTGCCGCTGTCGCAGACGATCCTGATGCGCAGCTATCCGCCCGCGAAGCGCGGGCTCGCGCTCGGGCTATGGGCGATGACGGTGATCGTCGCGCCGATCTTCGGCCCGTTGCTGGGCGGCTGGATCAGCGACAACTACACGTGGCCGTGGATCTTCTACATCAACCTGCCGATCGGCATCTTCTCGGCGGCCTGCGCATACTTCCTGCTGCGCGGCCGCGAGACGAAGACGACGAAGCAGCGGATCGACGCGATCGGCCTCGCGCTGCTCGTGATCGGCGTGTCGTGCCTGCAGATGATGCTGGACCTCGGCAAGGACCGCGACTGGTTCAACTCGAGCTTCATCGTCGCGCTCGCGCTGATCGCGGTCGTGTCGCTCGCGTTCATGCTCGTGTGGGAGGCGACCGAGAAGGAACCGGTGGTCGACCTGTCGCTGTTCAAGGACCGCAACTTCGCGCTCGGCGCGCTGATCATCTCGTTCGGCTTCATGGCGTTCTTCGGCTCGGTCGTGATCTTCCCGCTGTGGCTGCAGACGGTGATGGGCTACACGGCCGGCAAGGCCGGCCTCGCGACCGCGCCGGTCGGGCTGCTCGCGCTGGTGCTGTCGCCGCTGATCGGGCGCAACATGCACCGGCTCGACCTGCGGATGGTCGCGAGCTTCGCGTTCATCGTGTTCGCGGGTGTATCGGTCTGGAATTCGACGTTCACGCTCGACGTGCCGTTCAACCACGTGATCCTGCCGCGGCTCGTGCAGGGGATCGGCGTCGCCTGCTTCTTCGTGCCGATGACGACGATCACGCTGTCGAGCATCTCCGACGAGCGGCTCGCGAGCGCGTCCGGGCTGTCGAACTTCCTGCGCACGCTGTCGGGCGCGATCGGCACCGCGGCCAGCTCGACGTTCTGGGAGAACGATGCGATCTATCACCACGCGCGGCTGTCGGAATCGGTGAGCATCTACGCGCAGAGCACGACCGACTACCAGGGCGCGCTCGCGCAGCTCGGGATCGTCGGGCAGACGGCCAACGCGCAGCTCAACCAGCTCGTCACGCAGCAGGGCTTCATGATGGCGACCAACGACTTCTTCCATCTGTCGGCGGGCGTGTTCATCGCACTCGCGGCGCTTGTGTGGATCACGAAGCCGAGGAAAGGCGCGGGGCCGGCGATGGGGCATTGAACGCGCGGCGGGCCGCGCCGGCCTTCGCCCGTTCGTCGTATCGCTGCGCCGCCCGCGCCGCGCGCCTCACTCCCGCGCCCGCAACCCGCCGAAGGCCAGATCGTCGCCCGACGCGATCGGCAGCGTCGCCCGCGCGACGTCGAGCCACGCCCGCGCCGCGTGCGACAGGTAACCCTTCTTCAGCCAGCCGAGCGCGATCGCCCAGGTAATCTCCGGCTCGACGATCGGCCGGCACGTGAACTGCCGCGCATCGAGCCGCCGGCAGTACGGCTCCGGCAACAGCGCGATGCCGACCCCCGCGTGCACCAGCGCGGCCATGAAATCCCAATGACCGCTGCGGCTCACGATCGACGGCGTGAAGCCGGCCTGCCGGCACGCGTCGAGCACCGCGTCGTGCAGCGCGAGGCTTTCCGCGTAGAACACGAACGACTCGCGCGCCAGATCGGCGAGCGGCACGGCCGTGTGATCCTCCCAGCGCGACTCGCGCGGCGCGACCAGCCACAGCGGCGCGCGCACCATCGGCAGTCGCTCGAACGTGGCCGGATCGACCGGCTCCAGCAGCCCGCCGAGCTCGAGCTCGCCCGACATCAGCGCGGCCTCGATCATCCGCGCGCCCTGCTCGAACAGCTTCAGCTCGATGTTCGGATAACGCTGCTTGTACGCGGCGATGATCGGCGTGAACAGCGATCCGCCGAGCGGCGGAATGCCGATCGTCAGCTCGCCGCGCCCGAGCGTGCCCAGATCCTTCAGCTCCGACTGCAGCTGCGCCTGCGCGGCGAGCACGTCCTGGCCGCGCTGGAACACGATCCGCCCCGCGTCGGTCAGCACCATCTGCCGGCCGTCGCGCAGCAACAGCGGCGAGCCGATCTCGTCCTCGAGCGCCTTCACCATCTTGCTGATGGTCGGCTGCGTGACGAACAACCGGTCGGCGGCCGCCGTGAAGCTCTGCTGACGGACCACCTCGACGAAGTACCGCAGCGCGCGCAATTCCATCGATGACTCCCCAAGTTGGTGCAACGGACCAAGCTGAATTCCGAATTGGAATGACAAGGATAGAGACAAGTCATTTTATTTATGGTTAGGGGAAACCCTATACTCACACCATCAACGCAATATCTGTATGGAGCCCGCCATGACCAAGCCGACCGCCACTGCCGCCGCCCGCCCCGCCGCTGCGGGCAACGTTGCGCGTACGGGCCGGATCGTGCTGCAGGCCACCGCGCTCGGCGTGCTGTGGATGGCGGTCGACTGGGCCGTGCGCGCGGTCGGGCTGCCGGTGCCGTCCGGCGTCGTCGGCCTCGCGGTGCTGCTCGCGCTGCTGTTCTCGGGCCGGGTCGCGCCCGCGTGGGTGAAGGACGGCGCGAACTGGCTCCTGTCCGACATGCTGCTGTTCTTCGTGCCGGCCGCTGTCGCGGCCGTCCAGTATGGCGGGCTGTTCCGCGAGGACGGCTGGCGCATCGCGCTGGTCATGCTCGCCGGCACCGCGTTCGTGATGGTCGCGGTGGCGGTGGCGGTCGACCTCGCCGCGAAGCTCGAGCGCCGGCTCGCCGCGCAGCGCGTGTTCGCCGAGCGCCGCCGTGCGCGCCTCGCGACCGCGTCGGCCCACTGAGCCGGAGCCTGCGATGCTTGCGCTGCTGTCGAACCTGTCCGCCGACCGCGTGAATACCGCGATCTCCGTCGGCTGCTTCGTGCTGACGGTCGTCCTGTATTTCGTGTCGAAGCGGCTCTACGCATACAGGAAGACGCTGCTGTTCTCGCCGCTCGTGTTCGTGCCGGGCGTGCTGGCGCTGCTCGTCGTGCTGACCGGCATCCCGTATTCGGTCTACTTCCGCGACACGCGCTGGCTGATGTGGCTGCTCGGCCCGGCGACGATCGCGTTCGCGGTGCCGATCTACGAGTATCGCGACCTGATCCGCCGCCACTGGCTGTCGCTGTCGGTCGGCGTCGCGGTCGGGATCGGTGCCGGCGTGTGCGGATCGCTGCTGCTCGCGAAGCTGCTGCACCTGTCGCCCGAGCTGCAGCGCTCGCTGATGACGCGCTCGGTGTCGACCCCGTTCGCGCTCGCCGTTTCCGACAAGATCCATGCGCCGAAGGATCTCACCGCGCTGTTCGTGATCGCGACCGGCATCTGCGGGATGCTGCTCGGCGAGATCGTGCTCGCGCTGGTGCCGATGCGCACGCGGCTCGCGCGCGGCGCGCTGTTCGGCGCGGCCGCCCACGGCGTGGGCACGGCGAAGGCGCGCGAGATCGGCAGCGAGGAAGGCGTCGTGTCGAGCCTCACGATGATGATCGCGGGCGTGGCGATGGTGCTGATCGCGCCGCTGCTGTCGCTGCTGCCGATCTGACGATGCGCGGGCGGGTGCCGCCGCCCGCCCTTCCCGCCTGAAGGCCCGGATGCCCGCCGGTCGCCCGCCTCACCGCTCGCAGACGCCGTTTTCCCGCCGCTCGTACCCTGCATCGAGCCGACACCCTGCCGACAATCGGCTGAGATAGCCGCAATTCCCCCCTCTTTTCCGCCCATCGGGCTCGGCCCGGATGCCGAACAATGCATGCTACGAGACATCACGCACGCATTCACATGGCCTCCACGACCGCAAACCCGACTGCCGACAAGCCGGCCTCGTCCGGCAAGTTCAAGCGCATCGCGCTCATCGCCGTCATCGCGCTGGGCGCAGCGGCCGCCGCCGCGGGCGGCATGTACGTGTTCCTGAGCAAGACCGGCGTCGGCCATGCGAGCGCGCCCGCCGAACCGGCGCTGCTGGCCGCTCCGGTGTTCTTCCCGCTCGACCCGCTGACCGTCAACCTGCAGTCGGACGACGGCGTGCAGCACTACCTGCGCGTCGGCCTGTCGCTGAAGCTCACCGACCCGAAGGCACAGGAGCAGCTGACCGCGCGCATGCCGGAGACCCGCAGCCGGATCCTGCTCGCGCTGTCGAACAAGCATCCCGAGGATCTCGCGACGCCGGACGGCAAGCGTTCGCTCGCGAAGGAGCTGCGCGAGCTGATCGAACAGCCGACGCAGCCGGGCAACCAGCGCGCGAAGGTCGACGACGTGCTGTTCACCGAATTCGTCGTCCAGTAACGCGGCCGGAAAAGGAGCGCGCATGGGCCACCAGGAGTTCATGTCCCAGGAGGAGGTCGATGCCCTCCTCAAGGGCGTCACGGGCGAAACCGACGCAATCGACGAGCAGCGCGATACGTCGGGCGTCCGCCCCTACAACATCGCGACGCAGGAGCGGATCGTCCGCGGCCGGATGCCCGGCCTCGAGATCATCAACGACCGCTTCGCGCGCCTCTTGCGGATCGGCATCTTCAACTTCATGCGGCGCACGGCGGAAATCTCCGTGAGCCAGGTGAAGGTGCAGAAGTACAGCGAGTTCACCCGCAACCTGCCGATCCCGACGAACCTGAACCTGGTGCACGTGAAGCCGCTGCGCGGCACGTCGCTGTTCGTGTTCGACCCGAACCTCGTGTTCTTCGTCGTCGACAACCTGTTCGGCGGCGACGGGCGTTTCCACACGCGCGTCGAGGGCCGCGACTTCACGGCCACCGAGCAGCGGATCATCGGCAAGCTGCTGAACCTTGTGTTCGAGCACTACACGACCGCGTGGAAGAGCGTGCGGCCGCTGCAGTTCGAATTCGTGCGCTCGGAGATGCACACGCAGTTCGCGAACGTCGCGACGCCGAACGAGATCGTGATCGTCACGCAGTTCTCGATCGAGTTCGGGCCGACCGGCGGCACGCTGCACATCTGCATGCCGTACTCGATGGTCGAGCCGATCCGCGACGTGCTCGCGTCGCCGATCCAGGGCGAGGCGCTCGAAGTCGACCGCCGCTGGGTGCGCGTGCTGTCGCAGCAGGTGCAGTCGGCCGAGGTCGAGCTGAGCGCGGATCTCGCCGAGATCCCGTCGACGTTCGAGAAGATCCTGAACCTGCGCGCGGGCGACGTGCTGCCGCTGGAGATCGCGGACACGATCACCGCGAAGGTCGACGGCGTGCCGGTGATGGAGTGCGGCTACGGCATTTTCAATGGTCAATATGCGTTGCGCGTACAGAAGATGATCAGCGCGGGCGACACGATGAAGGAAGGTGGATATGAGTGAGCTGAACCCGACGACCGAACTCGACCCGCAGGCACTCGCCGACGCGGCCCTCGCGGAATCGGCCGCGGCCGTGCAGGCAGCACCCGCCGCCGCGGAAGAGGATTCGGGCATTGACGACTGGGCTGCCGCGCTCGCCGAGCAGAACCAGCAGCCGGTGCAGGCGGGCGCGACCGGCGCCGGCGTGTTCCAGCCGCTGTCGAAGGCCGCGGCCAGCTCGACGCACAACGACATCGAGATGATTCTCGACATCCCGGTCAAGATGACCGTGGAGCTCGGCCGCACCAAGATCGCGATCCGCAACCTGCTGCAGCTCGCGCAGGGGTCGGTCGTCGAGCTCGACGGCCTCGCCGGCGAGCCGATGGACGTGCTCGTGAACGGCTGCCTGATCGCGCAGGGCGAGGTCGTGGTGGTCAACGACAAGTTCGGCATCCGGCTGACCGACATCATCACGCCGGCCGAACGGATCCGGAAGCTGAATCGATGAAAGTCGTGACGTCTGGCCGCCGCGCGCGCCTGTTCGCGATCGCGGCGGCGGCTGCCGTTGCCGCGTCGCTTGCGTGCGCGCCGGCCGGCGCCGCCGACATGAACGCGGTGAACAACGCCGGCGCCATCGCATCGAGCGTGACGGTCGGCTCGGCCGTGCCGTCGCTCGGCGTCGGCGCGGTGCTGCAGACGCTCGTCGGGCTCGCGGTCGTGATCGGCCTCGTGTTCGGCTGCGCGTGGCTCGCGCGCCGCTTCGGGTTCCAGCCCGCGCGGCGCGGTGGCCCGCTGAAGGTCGTGTCGAGCGTCGCGCTCGGCGCGAAGGAAAGCGCGACGATCGTCGAGATCGGCGACACCTGGCTCGTGCTCGGCGTCGCGCCGGGCAACGTGCGGCTGCTGCATACGCTGCCGGCCGGCTCGGCGGCGGCCACCGCGACGGCCGAGGCACCCGCCGGCGGCACCGCAACCGGCGGCGGCCAGCCCGGCACGTTCGGCGCGCGGTTTCGCGACGCGCTCGCGGGCGAAGCCGCGAAGCGCTTCGGACGCGGCAAGGACCGCTGACATGGCGTCGCGCCCTCTTTCCGTACTCGCATTCCGATGAAACACGAATTCCTGCGTCGCGCGGCGCGCTTCGCGCCCGTGCTGATCCTCTGCGTCGCCCCGGCGCTCGCATGCGCGCAGGCGGCCGGCCTGCCCGCGTTCAACACGAGCCCGGGCCCGAACGGCGGCACCACCTATTCGCTGAGCGTGCAGACGATGCTGCTGCTCACGATGCTGTCGTTCCTGCCGGCGATGCTGCTGATGATGACGAGCTTCACGCGCATCATCATCGTGCTGTCGCTGCTGCGCCAGGCGCTCGGCACCGCGACGACGCCGCCGAACCAGGTGCTGGTCGGCCTCGCGATGTTCCTCACCTTCTTCGTGATGTCACCGGTGCTCGACCGTGCGTACGCCGACGGCTACAAGCCGTTTTCCGACGGCTCGATGCCGATGGAGCAGGCCGTGCAGCGCGGCGTCGCGCCGTTCAAGACCTTCATGCTGAAGCAGACCCGCGAGACCGATCTCGCGCTGTTCGCGAAGATCTCGAAGGCCGCGCCGATGCAGGGCCCGGAAGACGTGCCGCTGTCGCTGCTGGTGCCCGCGTTCGTCACGAGCGAGCTGAAGACCGGCTTCCAGATCGGCTTCACGATCTTCATCCCGTTCCTGATCATCGACATGGTCGTCGCGAGCGTGCTGATGTCGATGGGGATGATGATGGTGTCGCCGTCCACCGTGTCGCTGCCGTTCAAGCTGATGCTGTTCGTGCTGGTCGACGGCTGGCAGCTCCTGATCGGCTCGCTCGCGCAGAGCTTCACGTAAGCGGAGGACGCGCACGATGACACCCGAACAGGTGATGACGCTGGCGCACCAGGCGATGATGGTCGGCCTGCTGCTGGCCGCCCCGCTGCTGCTGGTCGCGCTCGCGGTCGGCCTCGTCGTGAGCCTGTTCCAGGCCGCGACGCAGATCAACGAATCGACGCTGTCGTTCATCCCGAAGCTGCTCGCGGTGGCCGCGACGCTCGTGATCGCCGGCCCGTGGATGCTGACGACGATGCTCGACTACCTGCGGCAGACGCTGCTGCACGTCGCGACGCTCGGCGCCGGCTGAGCGGCGCGTCCGGCTTTCGATCCCCGCCGATGTTCTCGGTTACCTACGCGCAGCTCAACGGCTGGCTGACGGCCTTCCTGTGGCCGTTCGTGAGGATGCTCGCGCTCGTCGCGACGGCACCCGTGGTCGGCCATGCGGCCGTGCCGGTGCGCGTGAAGATCGGCATCGCCGCGTTCCTGGCGCTGGTCGTCGCGCCGACGCTCGGCGCGATGCCGGGCGTCACGGTGTTCTCCGCGCAGGGCATCTGGATCGTCGTCACGCAGTTCCTGATCGGCGTTGCGATGGGCTTCACGATGCAGATCGTGTTCGCGGCCGTCGAGGCGGCCGGCGACTTCATCGGCCTGTCGATGGGGCTCGGTTTCGCGACCTTCTTCGACCCGCATTCGAACGGCGCGACGCCGGCGATGGGCCGCTTCCTGAATGCGATCGCGATGCTCGCGTTTCTCGCGGTGGACGGCCACCTGCAGGTGTTCGCGGCGCTGGCCGCGTCGTTCCAGACGCTGCCGGTGTCGGCCGACCTGCTGCACGCGCCCGGCTGGCGCACGCTCGCCGCGTTCGGCGCGACCGTGTTCGAGATGGGGCTGCTGCTCGCGCTGCCGGTCGTCGCGGCGCTGCTGATCGCGAACCTCGCGCTCGGGATCCTGAACCGCGCGGCGCCGCAGATCGGCATCTTCCAGATCGGCTTTCCGGTCACGATGCTGGTCGGGCTGTTGCTCGTGCAACTGATGATCCCGAACCTCGTGCCGTTCGTGTCGCATCTGTTCGACATGGGGCTGGATGCGATGGGGCGGGTTTTGGGAGGATGGCGGTGATGTGCGGATCATTCATTCAGGTCGGGTCGCCGCCTTGGCCAATTCGTCAGGATTTAGGCTGGATTCAAGGTTTCTTCATCCATGTATGCGAAGACCCAACCAAGTCAGAAACGCCGAAGCGAGTACAGAACTATGTGAATCATGCCGTTATCGGAACAATCTGTCATTGCAATTCGCCACCTCACATTTGACGCTTTCGCGATGCATCATGGCCACGGTTCACGCGACCGACCGTCAGACAGTGGCGCTTACAGGCAGATGATCTCGGCGCGATTTTTCCGGCCAGTAATGCTTGTGGTGCGTCGACGGAATAGACGTCAGCTGCTTCCGCTGCCTGTCCTGAAGGTCATCTTGTGTTGAGAGGCCGGTAGACTAAGCAGCGTTGCGAGAATCGTGTCTGCAGCCTTTACTTGGTGGAATCATCTACATCGATGGTTCCTTTCGCGGATAAAACACTGCAACCGTAGATCTTGCAGTTCAGGTTTTGATGATTTTCGGGTCGAAATCGACATTAGATTATTTTTTATTGGAGAATTTCTTTACATATTCTGTTATTCCTATGTCGCTTGCCGAGACAGTCTCCGAATTCACGTCTTCGATATATTCAAGGAAATTTTGGGGGCTCCTGATTTCCTGATTTATATCCTCAATCATCTGTTCAATGTTGAGATCTTTTATGTCATGGAAGGGTAGCGAGGTTCGCAAAAAATCCCTGTTCTTTAGTTTTCTTTTGGTTATCCAGTCGATGTAATCCAAGTATTTATTCGTATGGATGCCGGCAGCAATATGGAACGTTGGTTCATCAAGGGCGGTTGCTGAGTGCCACCATCCACGAGGAATGTATACGATATCCCCTTCTTCCAGGATGAAGTCCAGTTCTGGGCGAATCGGGCGAAGGTGTTTTTGATCCTTGCTCGTTTGTCCTTCAATTGGTAGCTTGAATGTCGGGTTGTAGATTTTCCATTTTTTTCTTCCTATTAATTGCACAGCAAAAACATCGTGAGTATCCCAATGGTCGCCAAAAGATCCCCTTCTCCCGAATGAGAGATAGCCATTTGCCACGACTGTCATCGCCAAAAAATCAGAAATATGTTGGCATAGTTTTCTGATTTTAAGTGATGGCGATTCAATTCTATTGAAAACCAGTGTGGATCCATTGTCTAGCTGGCGATGAATCTCGGTAGAGTTAAGCTGACTTTTTAGAACGCCAACTTCAAGGCACTTCCATTCGTAATTCTCGGGTTCGAGAAAACTGCTTCCGGAGTGCATCTTGATTTTTAGTGGGCTAGATTGACTAGCATATATTGACTCATCGACATCAAGCCAATCAAATTTTTTCCCTGAAGCTGCGCCTCGAAATAGTGCCGGCTTTTTTTCAAAGAAATTCTGGAAAAACTCTTCTTTGCTGATAGGGAAATGGATCATGACGCAAGGAATTTTAGATTGATGAGACACCGGACCCGTTATCTTGATCCGGTGTATTGATGTGTTGGGGATTGATTAGCCGTCGCCATCTTCACCAAAATTGGGGTACATGGTTGACGATGAGGAGCCCGGGGCCCAGCAGGTTCCATTCGCGTCAACCCACCCGTTCTTCTGCGTGCCTCTCAAGTCAATCACGTTGCTCGACTCTTCTTCTCCGGACAAATCAAGTCCCCCAGAAATTTCTGCGGCCTCGGATTTGGAAATGATTTTCATAAGTCATATTCCTCAGTTGCATCCAAATTTATTAATTCGATAAAGAACATCAGAAATACTTTCTCTCGATAAGATATCTCCTTTCATGATTGATACTTTGAGTGAGGATGAGAATGTATTTTTGTATTTTATAAATGATCGATGGTCGATTTCTCTCAAGCCGCACATGGCATACATTTTTGATTCAAGGGTTGCATCTTTGGACTCCAATATCTTGACGAAATATGATTTTGCCCCCGCGGTTTGTTTTATTTTTCTGTACATCTTTTCTTGCGGGCTGATGTGCCCGACAAACCCCACCAATCCCAGAGAAAAGACGTTAATATCTCTAAATTCCTCCTTTGGAATTTCCATTGAATTTACCGAAACTGGGATTGACATTTGGATGACCATCAAAATTCCGATGATTTTATTTTTTATCTTGCCCGTGAGGCGGAATTGCCAGCCGCTACGATGCAAATTATTTGCAATAAATTTCACGAAATTCGGCGAGATAAAAATTATTTCAAATAATGATCCGAATAATATTGATGCGTAATCTTTGAATGGGAAAGATCGGAAAGTTGTGACCCTATGCACGGTTTTTCTCCCTTTTTTGATTGCACATGCAGGTGAATGTGCTGAGTTGCGACTGACATGTCAACTTCAAAATCCATCCGATTCCGGAATGTGTTGCATTGCTTGCCCGTTGTCAATCGATCTGAATTACTCAATGCGACGCAATATCAAAATGCTAGGTGATCTGCTGCGCGGGGAAAATCGCGAATTGTCTCGAGCACGCAGCATGATCATTGGCTGTGCCGGCTGCATGAATGGTGATGCGATTGTCGATATGGTGAATATGATGCGTCACTAATTAATATGCGATGTTTGTCGACGGATGGAAAAGCGCGCATGAATCGTTGCAGACTGTCACGCATTGGATCCTACTGATTGCGTATCCGCTTTCGATTGCCGGCATGAGCGTATCGAGCATCGCGTGGTCGCTGCCGTGTACTTACCTTGTCGGCCCCGAAAATCACATGTGCACGGTCATTCGGCACACACCGAAATCCGCATCGGCGAGCAAGTCACGGCGTTCGGAGTCGCAATATCAACGTCGATTGCGAGTCGACGGTATCTGCAACGACCTGAAATTGGACAAACGACGATATCTTGTCGTCTTATCTGACTGAACAATCTTCTGCTTTACGGTGCTACTTCGCCGTGGCTCTTGCGACCGTTAGGCAGCGGCACATACAGACAGATGATTTCGACACGACTCTTCCTTCTGGTGGCCTTCCTCGGATGGCTCGATGTGACATGGCCGGCGCGCGCGGCCAACCTGCTTGACGCGGTGAACGCGGCGCAGCACTTCGATGCGAGTATCGGCGCGGCGCGCAACGCTCGGCTCTCCGGCCGCGAGAAACGCTGGCAAGGTCTCGCCGGCCTGCTGCCGCGCGTGGAGCTCAACGGTCACTACACGAAGCAAGATCAACCCACCGTGGCGTACGCGGCAGCGGTCCGCCGTCACAGTGCCTCAGCAATCGTTACCCAGCCGCTCTTCGATGTGTCTCGCTTCGCCGATTTCCAGCGTGGCGGCACACAGGCCGACCAGGCCGACATCGAGTACGAAAAGGCCTGGCAAACACTAATCAACGAGGTTGCCAACGCCTCTTTCGACGTTCTGTACGGGCGCGAGGTGTTGCAAGCCGCCGAAGCCGCGCAGCAGGCGTTCCACGCGCAGTTCGACCAGTCGCTGGCTGCGCTGCGGATCGGCGACGGCACACGGACTGACGTCGACGAGGCGCGTGCGAATCTCGACGAAGCTCGCGCGCGTACGGTTGGCGCGCAAACGGACCTGGCGGTCGCGAACGGTACACTGCAGCGGCTGACCGGCCTGAGTGACGCCGAGCTTGAGCCAATCGCGTGGTCATGCGCACAGCAGGCTGCATCGTCCGATCTCGTGGCCGCGATGGACGACGCAGCCCGCGACAACGTCGACGTGCTGATCGCCGGCAAGCAGCTGGACCAGTCGCAGGCCGACATCGTCGCCGCGGCGGGCGCACACCTGCCGGTCGTGAATCTGCAGGCGAGCTACGGCACGAACTGGAGCCGCGGCGCCAACGAGAACGGGCTCGACACGGTGTTCGGCACGACGTCGAAAACGCGTTCGTCGATGATCGGCGTGACGGTCACGATCCCGCTGTTCGCCGGCGGCGGCCCGCTATCGGCGAGCCGCGAAGCCTATCGGCGGCGCGACCAGGCGCGCGACGCGCTCGAGGATGCGCGCCGCAAGGCGCGCGAGCGCGCCCGTGCCGCCTATCTCGGCATCACCAACGGCCTCGCACTGATTCGCGCACGGGAACGTGCTCTCGCGTCGGCCGGCAGCAAAGTGAAGTCGACGCGTCTCGGGCGCGAAGTCGGGCTGCGCACGCAGATCGACGAGCTGAATGCGCAGCAACGCTATTTCGAAGCGATCCGCGATCTCGCCGACGCACGCTACCGTTACCTGCGCGCACGGCTGCAACTGTCCGCCGCGCTCGGCACGCTCGGCGACGATGACGTGGCCGGCATTGTCTGCCGCGGTGGCGACCGCGCGGCGGCCTCACGCACCCGCCCGGCGAATGCCGTGGAGCGCCGCTTATGACCGATTCCCTGTTCCGCCCGGAAGCGCTCGACGCGACCAAGCACAAGCTGATGGGCACCGTCAGCCTTTATTCTCCGCCGTACCGCTGGCTGACGATCGGAGTCTCGACCGCGCTGGCGCTCGCGGTCGTCGCGCTCTTCGTATTCGGCACTTATACGAAGCGCGAGCGTGTCGCCGGCCAGCTCTTACCGGAGAAAGGGCTGCTGACGGTGGCGCCGCCGCTGACGGGCACCGTGATCGGCATGCGCGTGCGTGAAGGGCAGCCGGTTGTGGCGGGCGCGGAACTGCTCGCGATCTCCGCCGAAGTGGCCACCGAGCTCGGCGGCACACGCGAGACGGTCGCGCGGCAACTCAAGTTTCAGCGTTCGCACCTGGAAACCGATCTCGCGAGCCAGTCGCAATTGAATGGCGAGGCCCGGCGCGGCCTGCGGGCACGCGAGGCGGCCTTGCAGGACCAGCTTGCACAGATCGTGTTGCAGTCCACACAGCGGACGCGGCAGGCCGAGCTTGCGCAACGGCAGCTCGACAAGCTGCAGTCGATGCGCGAACAGGGCTATGTATCGAACAGCCAGGTCGAGCAGCAGGAAGGCGTGCTGCTCGACGCGCAAGCGCGGTTGCGGGATCTTGCCCGCCAGCGGCTCGATGTCGGGCAGCAGCTCGAGCAAGCCCGCCAGCAACTGCGCGAACTGCCGCTCAACGACCGGAACCGTCGAAACGAGATCGAACGCAAGCTCGCGGACATCGACCAGTCGCTCGCCGAAAACGAGGCGCGTCGCGCAGTGATCCTGCGTGCGCCGCAGGCGGGCGTCGTGGCGGCGCTGCTCGCGAAGCCCGGGCAGCTCGTCAGCGCGGGCCAGTCGGCAGTCTCGCTGTTGCCGCAAGGCGAGCGGCTCGAAGCACAGCTGATGGTGCCGAGCCGCGCGATCGGCTTCGTGCGGCCCGGCGCGCGCGTCGTGCTGCGCTACGAGGCTTATCCGTTCCAGAAATTCGGCCAGCAGTTCGGGCGCGTGACCGAGGTGTCGCGTACCGCGCTGTCGCCACAGGAAGTCGCGAACCTGACCGGGCGCACCAACGTGCCGGAGCAGCTCTACCGGGTCGTCGTCGCACTCGATCGCCAGGACATCGTCGCGTATGGCAGGCACGAGGCGCTGCGCCCCGGCACGGCGCTCGAGGCCGACGTACTGATCGACCGGCGCAGGCTGATCGAATGGGTGCTCGAACCGCTGTACGCGCTCGGTCGCCGCGCGTCGACATGATGCGCGCGACGAACGCATTCGTTACGGAGCCATGTGAATCATGAAATGGATCGATGCGTTGCAATTCGGCTGGCGCCGCCGCCTGCCGGTGATCCTGCAGACGCAGGCGGCCGAGTGCGGGCTCGCGTGCGTCGGCATGATCGCCAGCTATCACGGCCACGATCTCGACCTCGTCAGCCTGCGCCGGCGCTTCAGCCCGTCGTTGAAGGGGGCGACGCTGAACGACGTGATGCTGATCGCGTACCGGCTCGGCCTCGCATCGCGTGCGCTGCGACTCGACCTCGACGAACTCGGCAAATTGCGTCGTCCGTGCATCCTGCATTGGGACATGAATCATTTCGTCGTACTGAAATCAGTGTCGCGCGGCAAGATCACGATTCACGATCCGGCGCGCGGGTGTCGCGACGTGCCGCTTGCCGAAGTGTCCCGGCATTTCACGGGCGTCGCGCTTGAGCTGATGCCGTCGCCGTCGTTCGAGCGCGCGCAGGCGCGCGAGGCGATCTCGATGGCGAAGCTGGTCGGCGGCGTGACGGGCGTCCGGGCGGCGTTCGCGCAGGTACTGCTGCTGTCGGCGGCGCTCGAAGTGTTCGGCATCGTCACGCCGCTCTACATGCAATGGGTGATGGACCAGGTGCTGGTGTCGGCCGATGCCGACCTGCTGACGTTGCTCGGCATCGGCTTCCTGCTCGTCGTGCTGTTCCAGAACGCAGTGTCGGCACTGCGTTCGTGGGTGGTGACCTGGTTTTCGAGCCTGCTGGGCGTGCAGTGGACGGCGAACGTATGCGCCCGCCTGCTCAGGCTGCCGATGGCGTACTTCGAGCAGCGGCACATCGGCGACGTGGTGTCGCGATTCGGCGCGATCAATACGATCCAGAGCACGCTGACCACGCAGTTCGTCGGCGCGCTGCTCGACGGCGCGATGGCGATCGCGACGCTCGCGATGCTGTTCGTCTACAGCCCCCCGCTTACGTGGCTTGTGCTCGGTCTGTTCGCCGCGTATGGCGCGATTCGCTGGGTCGCGTACCGGCCGTTCCGGCAGGCGAACGAGGAACAGATCGTGTATGCGGCGCGCGCGCAGTCGAACCTGCTCGAATCGATTCGCGGCGTGCAGGCGATCAAGCTGGCGAACCAGCAGGAAGCGCGCGTCGCGACCTATGCGAACGCCGTCGTCGAGACGACCAACAAGCACGTCGCGATCCAGCGGCTGTCGATCGTCTTTTCGACATTGCAGGGCGCGATCTCCGGTGCCGGCAGGGTCGTGCTCGTCTGGCTCGCGGCGAAACAGGTGCTCGACGGGCAGTTTTCAGCCGGGATGCTGGTCGCATTCGTCAGCTTCGCCGATCAGTTCATGGCGCGCGGTGCCGGCCTGATCGGCACGGCGATCGATTTCCGCATGCTGCGCCTGCATGGCGAGCGTCTTGCCGACATCGTATTGACCGACGTCGAATCCGATGTGGACGCGAAGGTCGCGCGCGCACCGATGTCCGCCGACAGTACGGCCGCGCCTGCGATCGACGTGCGCGGCGTGAGCTTCCGCTACGCGGAGACCGAGCCCTGGATATTCGAAGACTGTTCGTTCTCGATCGCGCCCGGCGAATCGATCGCGCTGGTCGGCCCGTCGGGCCAGGGCAAGACGACGATGGCGAAAGTGCTGCTCGGGCTGCTGTCGCCGGAGCATGGCGGCGTGTATGTCGACGGCGTCGATATCCGCAAGCTCGGGCTGCATCAATATCGAGGGCTGATCGGCTGCGTGATGCAGGACGACATCCTGTTCGCCGGATCGATCGCCGACAACATCTGCTTTTTCGATCCGCAACCCGACCAGGCGCGTGTCGACGCCGCCGCGCGGCGCGCGCAGATCCACGACGACATCGTTGCGATGCCGATGGGCTACCAGAGCCTCGTCGGCGACATGGGCTCGTCGTTGTCGGGCGGGCAGCGCCAGCGGGTTCTGCTCGCGCGGGCGTTCTACCGCCAACCGTCGATTCTTGTGCTCGACGAGGCGACGAGCCATCTCGACGTGCAGCGCGAGCATCTGATCAACGATGCCGTGCGCGCGATGAACGTCACGCGAATCATCATCGCTCACCGCCCGGAGACGATCCGCAGCGCGGACAGGGTCATCGCACTCGCACAGGGGCGCGTGCGGGAACTCGACGGCGGTGCGATTTCTACGCCTGCGGCGGCCTGACGGCGCAGCGGGAAGGCCGATGCCGATCCGGCCTGTCACGATCGGCGATACGCAACCTCAAGGAGAAGTGAAAATGCGTGAATTGACCATGATGGAACTCGACGAAGTCAGCGGTGGCAGTTTCGTCAGCCGGTGCGGCGCGTCGGTGCTGGGCGCCGTCGGCGGCTCGATCTCGGGTGCCTGGAAAGGCGCGGCGACGGGCGGCAGCTCGGGCGGCATCCTCGGCGCCGGCATCGCCGCCGCCGGTGTGGGCGTGCTGGTCGGCGGTGCCCTGGGGATCATCGGCGGTGCGCTTTATGGTCTCGTGAACGACATGGCGCAAACGACCAGGGTCTTCAACGACATCATGGACAAGCTGTTCGACTTCAATGAGCCGGCGCCGAAGGCCTGGTAAAGGCGGCGACCACCCGGCAACGTATCTCACGTGTCAGACCAGCCCACTTTCGTACGCGTAGCGGATCAGGTCGATATTCGTATCGGCCTGCAGCTTTTGCATTGCCGTCTGCTTTTGCGTCGACACGGTACTGACCGAGCGGCCGAGCCGTATTGCAATGCTTGCAAGCGGATGACCCAATGCGAACAGGCGCACGACGTCAAGCTCCCTCTGGGTCAGCGGCGGGGGGGCGTCGCGGCCACTCGCGCCGGCACGTTCGACGATCGCGCGGATCGTCGGCGAAAAGTACCGCGTGCGGCCGGCGCGCACGTGTCGGCATGCGCGGACGATCTCGTCGATCTGGTCGTCCTTGCTGACGATGGCCTTCACGCCCAGTCGCAGCGCGGCGGCGGCGACGCTCGGATTCTTTTGCGCGGTCAGCATGATGCATTGAGTGCTCGGTGCGACGTCGCGCAGCTTGCGCAGCAGCCTCAGGCCGTCGATCGGTTTGTCACCCCGATTCATCGAATAGTCGACGACGACGAGATCGACCGGGGAGCGCGTCAATGCGTCGATCAGCCCCGCCCCGCTATTGCAGCAATGCGAGATGAGGAAATCCGGTTCCCATTGCGGCAGGCGCTTCAGCATTTCGATCACGACTGGATGGTCGTCGGCAATGGCGATGGTGGTTAGACTCATTGAATCGTCGAAATGAAATATCAAGTCAGAAGGTGCCCCGAATAGATTGAATTGCGAAAAATCGGAGTCGGCACGTTGCACAACGCGATGCGTCCCCGGCGACCAACGATTTTGTCGTGATGTCATGCTTCCGTAGAGGAGCTCGGCGCAATGGATGATTCTCTTTGTGCTTGCCAAAGCGTAATGGAGAGAAATCAGCGTTGATAGGCCTGTTGCCATTCCAACCCGCGGCACGATCCGGCTGGGGGGCGCTCTTCGAGCATGCGCGCCGGATTCGTGGAAAACCCCTAACGATTCCGCCCCCCCGCGAAAGGTGGCAGAAGGTTTCGCCTCCCTATACTCGTCGCAACGATGCAGCAAGCATCGCGCCATGCGAATAACGACCGGAGACGACCCGATGCGACCCACCCTGCGTACCCTCGCCGTTGCAGCCAGCCTGACCTGCGCGTTCGCCGCTCACCCCGCCTTCGCCGACGACGGCGGCAAGATCACGATCATGGTCGGCGGGATCGCGAAGCTGATCTACCTGCCCGCGCGGCTCACGCAGGAACTCGGCTACTTCAAGGCCGAAGGGCTCGACGTCGAGCTGCTGTCGCAGCCGGCCGGCGTCGACGCCGAGAACGAGCTGCTCGCGGGCGCCGTGCAGGGCGTCGTCGGCTTCTACGACCACACGGTCGACCTGCAGAGCAAGGGCAAGGACGTGAAGGCGATCGCCGTGTTGTGCCAGGTGCCGGGCGAAGTCGAGATGGTGTCGACCAAGGCCGCGCCGACGTTCAAGTCGATGGCCGACGCGAAAGGCAAGACGCTCGGCGTGACGGGCCTCGGATCGTCGACGAGCTTCCTCACGCAATTCCTCGCGCTGCAGCATGGCGTGCAGTCGACGCAGTACACGATGCTGCCGGTCGGTGCAGACGCGAGCTTCATCGCCGCGATCAAGCAGGGCCGGATCGAGGCCGGGATGACGACCGAGCCGACGGTGTCCGCGCTCGAGAAGATGGGCGACGCGAAGGTGCTGGTCGACCTGCGCACGCTGGAAGGCACGCGCGCCGCGCTCGGCGGCACCTATCCGGCCGCGAGCCTGTACGTGCAGTCGGCGTGGGCCGATTCGCACAAGGCCGAAGCCACCAAGCTCGCGCACGCGTTCGCGAAGACGATGCAGTTCATCCACACGCACAGCGCCGAGGAAATCGCCGCGAAGATGCCGGCCGACTACCAGAAGGACAAGGCGCTGTACGTGTCCGCGCTGAAGGCATCGCTGCCGATGTACACCGCCGACGCGAAGATGCCGGCCGACGGCCCGGCGACCGTGCTGAAGGTGCTGTCGGCGTTCAACCCGTCGGTGAAGGGCAAGCACATCGACCTGGCGCGCACCTACACCAACGATTTCGTGAACGCGAAGTAATCGATCTCGGCGCCGGCGGCGGCGATCCCGCCGCCGCGCGTTCCCCGTTCCGGCCCGGCTGACCGGCCCGGCGCCGCCACGATGCGGCGCCCTCATCACCCGCAGGACGAATGCGATGACCCAGGCAGTTTCTCCGAGCACACCGGCGATCGAGTTTCGCAATGTGTCGTGCCGCTTCATTTCGCCGGAAGGCAAGGCCACCGTCGCGCTGCGCGACTTCAGCATGAGCGTCGCGCGCGGCGAGTTCATCGCGATCGTCGGGCCGACCGGCTGCGGCAAGTCGACCACGCTGAACCTGATCACCGGGCTGTTGAAGCCGGCTTCCGGCGAGGTGCGCGTGATGGGCCGCCCGGTCGACGGGATCGACCCGCGCATCGGCTTCGTGTTCCAGGCCGACGCGGTGTTTCCGTGGCGCAACGTGATCGACAACGTCGCAGCGGGCCCGTTGTTTCGCGGCCGCTCGAAGGACGTCGCGTATGCGCAGGCCGAGGAATGGATCCGCAAGGTCGGCCTCGACAAGTTCACGAAGCACTACCCGCACCAGCTGTCCGGCGGGATGCGCAAGCGCGTCGCGCTCGCGCAGACCTTCATCAACCAGCCCGAAATCCTGCTGATGGACGAGCCGTTCTCCGCGCTCGACATGCAGACGCGCACGCTGATGCAGGACGAGCTGCTGCAGCTGTGGT
Source organism: Burkholderia sp. Bp9090 (assembly GCF_003857985.1). Lineage (NCBI taxonomy): Bacteria > Pseudomonadati > Pseudomonadota > Betaproteobacteria > Burkholderiales > Burkholderiaceae > Burkholderia > Burkholderia sp. Bp9090. The sequence goes on along the minus strand of NZ_QTPV01000022.1, from coordinate 26,573 downwards.
CCGCGAACAAGGGCTCGGTCGTGTTCGTCACGCACGATCTCGAGGAGGCGATCGCGCTCGCCGACCGCGTGTTCGTGCTGACCGCGCGCCCCGCGACGCTCAAGCGCGTGTACGAGATCGACCTGCCGCGCCCGCGCGTCACGTCGGAGATTCGCTACGACACGCGCTTCATCGAAATTTCCAAGGACATCTGGCACGACCTGCGCGAAGAAGTGCAGATCGGCTGACAGCAGCAAGGACAGGACAGGAGCATGACCGACATGACGCTTCCCCCCACCGCCATTCCGGCAACGTCGCTCGAGGACGAGTCGCGTGCCGCTCAAACCCGGCTGCGCCGCCGCCGGCAACTGATCATCGGCCTGCGGATCGCCGTGCTCGTCGTCGTGCTGGGCGGCTGGGAACTCGCCGCGCGCCTGAAGTGGATCGATCCGTTCTTCTTCTCGCAGCCGACGCTGATCTTCGCGCAGCTCCAGGACTGGTTCGCGAACGGCACGTCGCAAGGGCCGCTGCTTACGCAGGTCTGGGTGACGCTCGAGGAAACCACGATCGGCTTCCTGATCGGCTCGGTCGCCGGCGTGCTCTGCGGGATCGTGCTCGGCCGCAACAAGCTGATGTCCGACGTGTTCGGCCTCTATATCCAGATCGCGAACTCGATCCCGCGCGTCGTGCTCGGCTCGATTTTCGTGATCGCGCTCGGCCTCGGCATGGCGTCGAAGATCGCGCTGGCCGTCGTGATGGTGTTCTTCGTCGTGTTCGGCAACGCGTTCCAGGGCGTGCGCGAAGCCGACCGCTACCTGATCGCGAACGCGCAGATCCTCGGCGCGTCGCGCCGGCAGATCACCACGTCGGTCGTGATTCCGTCCGCGCTCAGCTGGATTCTCGCGAGCCTGCACGTGAGCTTCGGCTTCGCGCTGGTCGGTGCGGTCGTCGGCGAATTCCTGGGTTCCAAGCAGGGCATCGGCCTGCTAATCTCCACCGCCCAGGGCGCGTTCAACGCGAGCGGCGTGTTCGCGGCGATGATCGTGCTGGCCGTGGTCGCGCTGGCCGCCGACTACCTGCTGACCTGGCTCGAGAAGCGCTTGCTCAAGTGGCGCCCCGCCGCGTTTTGAGCAACGCACGCATCATCGAATGACACGCCCGAACCGCGCCGGTTACCCCGGCGCGGTTCGGCATTGAGGAGACGGAATGGCGCACAGCCTGCGCGGGCGGCTCTTGTGGTGGCTGCTGCTGCCGCTCGCGGCTTTCGTGCTGATCGCGGGCGCGATGTCGTACGACACCGCGCGGCGCACGGCCGGGCTCGTGCAGGACAGCGCGCTCGTCGCGTCCGCGCGCACGATCGGCGAGGACGTCGAATGGCGCAACGGGCGGCCGGCGGCCGACGTGCCGCCGGCCGCGCTGGAGATCTTCGAATCGCCGTCGGGCGATTCGGTGTTCTACAAGGTGATCGACGGCCACGACCGGCTGCTCGCGGGCAACCCGGCGCTCGCGCTGCCCGGGCGGCACGGGGTCGAGCCGACGCTGTACGACACGTCGCTCGACGGCGTGCGGCTGCGCGCGGCCGCCTACGACCGCCAGCTGTACGACGAGGGGCAGATCGAGACGGTCACGGTGATCGTCGCGAAGACGACGCGCTCGTATGACGCGATGGTCGCGACGATCTGGCGGCCGCAGCTCGTGCGCCTGTCGCTGATGCTGGTGCTCGCGATCGTGCTCGTCTATCTCGGCCTCACGCTCGAGCTGCGCCCGCTGATGAAGCTGAAGGACGACGTCGCCGACCGCGGGCCGATGGAACTGGAGCCGATCCGCCCGGAGCGGCTGCAGCACGAGCTGCGGCCGATCGTCGACGCGATCAACCAGTGCATCGCGCGGCTCAATACGCACACGGCCACGCAGCGCCGCTTCATTGCCGACGCCGCGCACCAGCTGCGCACGCCGATCGCGGTGCTCGACACGCAGATCCAGTACGCGCAGCAGCGCGACCACGACGATCGCGAGCTGGCGTCGGTGCTCGACAGCATGCAGCGCAGCAGCCGCAAGATGGCCGACGTGACCGACAAGCTGCTGCTGCTCGCGCACGCGGAAGCGACGCCGTCGACGCTGCTCACGCATCGCGTCGATCTCGCCGCCGTCGTATCGAGCGTGCTCGAGGAAACGATCGTGCTCGCGCAGCAGCGCGACATCGACCTCGGCGCCGATCTCGGCGAACGGCTCGACGTCGCGGGCAGCGACAGCCTGCTGACCGCGCTGGTGATGAACCTCGTCGACAACGCCGTGCGCTATACGCAGCCGGGCGGCTGCGTGACGGTCGCGGCACGGCGCGACGGCGCCGCGGTCGTGCTGGAGGTGGTCGACAACGGCCCCGGCATTCCGGCCGAAGCGCGGCCGCACGTGTTCAAGCGGTTCTACCGCGTGTCGGCCGACACCGAAGGCTCGGGCCTTGGCCTCGCGATCGTCCGCGAGATCGCGCAGGCGCACGGCGGCAGCGCGTCGCTCGCGCCGGGCCCCGGCAATCGCGGTATCGTCGTGACCGTGCGGCTGCCCGCGTACGATTGAAGCGTGCGCCCAAAACCGGTCGCTGCGCGCCAGGCCCCCCAAGGGGACCATCACCCAAGGGGACTTCCGGCGGGGCGGGAAACTTGGGGCGGCCCGGCGTTTCCTTGAAGAGATGAAGTCGCCATGAAACTCCTGCTGGTCGAAGACAACGCCGAACTCGCGCACTGGATCGTGAACCTGCTGCGCGGCGAGGATTTCGCGGTCGACTGCGTCGGCGACGGCGAGCGCGCCGATACCGTGCTGAAGACCGAGCGCTACGACGCGGTGCTGCTCGACATGCGGCTGCCTGGCATCAGCGGCAAGGAAGTGCTCGCGCGATTGCGGCGCCGCAACGACAACGTGCCGGTGCTGATGCTGACCGCGCACGGCTCGGTCGACGACAAGGTCGACTGCTTCGGCGCGGGCGCCGACGACTACGTGGTCAAGCCGTTCGAATCGCGCGAGCTGGTCGCGCGGATCCGCGCGCTGATCCGCCGGCAGGCCGGCGTCGGCACGACGCAACTCGTGTGCGGCGATCTCGTCTATGCGTTCGGCACGCGTGAATTCCGCTGCGGCGACACGGTGCTCGCGCTGCGCCGCCGCGAGCATGCGATTCTCGAAACGCTGATGCTGCAGCAGAACAAGACGGTATCGAAGGCGCGGCTGATGGACAGCGTGTTCGCGCTCGACGACGAGCCGAGCGCGGATGCGATCGACATCTACATCCACCGGCTGCGCAAGCATCTCGCGCTCAGCACGGCCGAGATCATCACGCTGCGCGGGCTCGGCTATATCCTGCGCGCGAAGACCGCGCAGGACTGACGGCGCGGCCCGCGGCATCGATTCGCAGCACGTAACGTTGTTTTGGCAGCCCGCGGGCTGCCCGCCTGCCCGATTCCCGATTATTGCGATTTCGGTGTTTTCACCGATCCGATTCTTTCCTCCGGGAAAGCGGCGTGAAGGATTGCCCCCTCTACGATGCTATGCGTCGACCCTCTCGCTGTGGTCGGCAACAATCGGCATACATTACGTACTGCCAACAAACAGATTTCAATGCGGCAGCTCGGAGGAGACGATCTTGAAACGAAAAACCCTTGCCCTTTCCATCGCGGCGGCAGGCCTGTGCGCCGGCACCCAGGCGCAGGCGCAGTCGAGCGTGCAGCTTTACGGCCTGATGGACCTGAGCTTTCCGACCTACCGGACCCACGCCGACGCCAACGGCAACCATGTGATCGGCATGGGCAACGAAGGCGAGCCGTGGTTCAGCGGCAGCCGCTGGGGCCTGAAAGGCGCCGAGGACATCGGTGGCGGCACGAAGATCATCTTCCGCCTCGAAAGCGAATTCGTGGTCGCGAACGGCCAGATGGAAGACGAGGGCCAGATCTTCGACCGTGACGCCTGGGTCGGCGTCGAGGACGAGCGCTTCGGCAAGCTGACGGCCGGCTTCCAGAACACGATCGCGCGCGACGCGTCGGCGATCTACGGCGACGCGTACGGCTCCGCGAAGCTGACGACCGAGGAAGGCGGCTGGACCAACTCGAACAACTTCAAGCAGATGATCTTCTACGCGGCCGGCCCGACCGGCACGCGCTACAACAACGGCGTCGCGTGGAAGAAGCTGTTCAGCAACGGCATCTTCGCGAGCGCCGGCTACCAGTTCAGCAACTCGACCTCGTTCGCGACCGGCTCCGCATACCAGGTCGCGCTCGGCTACAACGGCGGGCCGTTCGCCGTGTCGGGCTTCTACAACCACGTGAACCACAACGGCTTCAGGAACCAGACGTTCTCGGTCGGCGGCGACTACGCGTTCAGCATCGTGCGCCTGAATGCCGGCTACTTCCGCTACAACGGCGACCAGGGCGCGCTCGGCCAGCGCCACGACGATTCGTGGACCGTGTCGATGAAGATCGCGCCGAAGGGCGCGCTCGACTACGAGCTCGGTTATCAGCAGATGCGCATCAAGAACGCCGCGTACAACGCCGACGGCTTCACGCCGAACGCGAACCTCGGCGCGTTCAGCCTGACCAACGGCGTCGGCAACGGCTTCAAGGAGACGATCTACGGGTCGGTGTTCTACCACCTGAGCAAGCGCACCGAGGTGTATCTGGCCGGCGACTACATGAAGCTGCATGGCGGCTACAAGGTGTCGTCGACGTTCGGCGCGAAGAACCAGCTCGAACTGACGTCGGGCATTCGCACGCGCTTCTGACCCTGCGCTCGGTCCCCGGGCCGACCATTCGACGCGGGCGCTTATCCCGTCTGCTTCGATTTCGTTCTTCCCCTCGGCACGGCCGGCGCTTCGCGCCGGCCGTGCCTTCTTGCGTTCGGCCATTCCTGTCCCGGTCGGGATTGGATAAAACACGCGGTCCTCTTCTGCAAGCTCCAGATTCAAATGTGAAATCGATGATCGGGGCGAGCGGCAAACGGAATTTTGAAGATCCGGCAGATAGTCCCCGCGCAGCAATTGTCATATTCAGACTCGTCCGATGGCGATGCCGTCTCCTAGCGGTTAGAGTTCCGCAGCGATATTCGCAACCGATTCGCAGCGAGGATATCCTTGACGCCGAGCACGACCTTTTCATGCCATAGACCAAAGCACAGCGCTCGCGAATAGCTTCGCTTTCGAGAGAACATGCACGCCATCGGCGAACCAAGTCGGTTTCTACTGCGGAGAACCTTCACGTCTTTCTTGCTGGGTAAGGAATAGGTACATGATGCGACGAATCGCCGTTGTCGGCGACAAACTTGCAACTGGTGGGGAAATCCTCCCTTATAGCGGCCCCGTCTTTGCAATAGGCGACGCGGGGCACCAGGTCGCGCTGATTGGCGGGACTGCGTGGTGTGAAGCGTGCCAGTCGCGCTCATGAAGAGTACGTAAAAATAGACAGGCATACTTATTTTTATGGTGGTGTCGTCGATTTGACCAACGGCTCAATACGAACCAACGGAAACTTGTGGCGTGACAACCTGGGCCTGGTGCTCAGCGTATCTCCGGCCGAAAAGGAAAAGCTCAAACGCGAGCTGGAGCGACGTGTCGGTGTGGATCGAGCATTCAGGCTGAGACATCCGAAGGAAAGCACGTACAGCTTGTTTGCCAATAGTTGCTCAACGAATGTGGCCGACGTTCTCGAATCTATTGGTATTTTGGCTCATGATCCGCGTTGGCTTCCAACACCGGTCACACCCGCCGAACTGGATGCCGTGCTGCAGAAATCGAAGCGTCTCGCAAAAAAGAATCATTATCCGAAGCAGGCGAACCCGTGAAGCGACGCTACCTTTTCGTTGGCCTGTTCCAGTTGTTTTTGATTCTTCTTTCCGGCTGGCTAAGACGAACGTCGTGGAGTCAAATTGACTTTGCCGGTGACACGTGGCCCTCGAGCGTGCAACTTTCGTTTTACTGCCTGGTGGGGTGGCTGGTAACGATTGCCTCGGCAATCTGGTTTGCGGTGCATGACAAGACGAACAGATCAATGGTCGTCCTGTTCCTCGTTGTTCTGCTGCCGTCAATTGAATTCCTCTTGTGGTTTGCACTGAGCTTTTGATGGCAAACCAGTGAGCGAGTAGCGTGTTTCAATCTGCCGACCACCGAGGCCAGCAGGAAAAGTCCAGGACATTATGCGAAGCGTTGCCACCTGACTGCTGACGACACACCGCGCGTCATGAGACCATAACGGGATCGAACCCCGATTAGTTCTGGCCGACCTTTATCCGCGTCACGTCCACTCCCGGTGCAACAACGCATCTCACGTCCTCATCGTCCGCCCGACGGGCGATCCGGCCTGCTGCGCCCGCATCCGGGCAATCGTGGTGCTTGACCTGCGCCGACCGACTCGCTAGCGTTTCGGGTTTGCCCGGGTGGCCATTGCCGCCGGTGCCGTGAGTGCGCCCGACGTCCTGGCGCACGCGGCCGGGCTCCGATGGAAAAAACGATGCAGAAACTCGATGCGGCGAGCCCGCAGGCGATGTCGACGGATTTCACCGCCGACAACGTCGCGCGCCTGAAGGCGCTGTTCCCCGAACTCGTGACCGAAGGCCCGGACGGCGCGTCGGTCGACGTCGACGTGCTCAAGGCGCTGGTCGGCGAGCGCACCGTCGGCGACGCCGACGAGCGCTACGGCTTCCACTGGCACGGCAAGCGCAGCGCGCGCCAGGCCGCGCTCACGCCGTCGACGGGCACGCTGCGTCCGTGCCCTGCCGACAGCGTCGCATGGGACGACACGCGCCACCTCGTGATCGAGGGCGACAACCTCGACGTGATGAAGCTGCTGCACAAGAGCTACGCGGGCAAGGTGAAGCTCGTCTACATCGACCCGCCGTACAACACCGGCAGCGATTTCGTCTATCCGGACGACTTCAGCGACAGCATCCGCCACTACCTGGCGATGACGGGCCAGACCGAAGGCGGCGTGAAGCGCAGCACCAACACCGAGGCGAACGGCCGGTTCCACACCGACTGGCTGAACATGATGTATCCGCGCCTGAAGCTCGCGCACGCGCTGCTGTCCGACGAAGGGCTGATTGCCGTGCACATCGACGAGCACGAGGTGCATGCGCTCGTGCTGATGCTGCGCGAGATCTTCGGCGAGGAGAACGAGCTCGGCGTGGCCGTGTGGGACAAGCGCAACCCGAAGGGCGATGCGCGCGGCGTCGCGTACCAGCACGAATCGCTGGTGCTGTTCGCGCGCAACGCCGAGACGCTGCTCGAGCAGGCGCCGCTGAAGCGCCCGAAGCGCAACGCGCAGCGCATGCTGGATGCCGCGCACGACGCGGTGTACCGCAGCGGCAACGCGAAGGACGCGCAGAAGGCCTACCGCGCGTGGATGAAGGCGCAGACCAACCTGTCGGGCGGCGAGGTGATGTACGACCGGCTGTCGGCCGACGGGCGTGTGTACCGCCTCGTGTCGATGGCGTGGCCGAACAAGAAGAAGGCACCGGACGAGTATTTCACGCCGCTGATCCACCCGGTCACCGGCAAGCCGTGCGCGATGCCGGCGCGCGGCTGGCGCAACCCGCCCGCGACGATGCAGGCGCTGATCGAGCGCGGCCAGATCGAATTCGGTCCGGATGAAACCACGCAGCCGCAGCGGATCTACTACCTCGACGAGAACATGTACGAGAACGTGCCGTCGGTGCTGCCGTTCGCCGGCTCCGACGACGCGCTGCTGAAGACGCTCGGCATCCCGTTCGACCAGCCGAAGCCGGTCGATTTCGCGGCGGCCGTGATCGGCTGGTGCACGCGCGGCGACGACATCGTGCTCGACTGCTTCGCCGGCTCCGGCTCGACCGGCCACGCGGTGATGCAGGTGAACGCGACCGACGGCGGCGCGCGCCGCTACATCCTCGTGCAGCTGCCCGAGGCGCTCGACCGCCGCGACAAGACACAGCTCGCGGCCGCCGATTTCTGCGCGAAGCTGAAGAAGCCGCTGACGCTCGCGGAAATCACGAAGGAACGCCTGCGCCGCGCAGCGCAGCAGGTCGCGCGCGACTTCCCGGAAAGCTATGGCGACCTCGGTTTCCGCGTGTACCGGCTCGATACGACCAACGTGATCGAATGGGATCCGCGCCGCGACGACTTCGACCACGCGCTGTTCGCCTCCGTCGAGCACGTGAAGACCGGCCGCAGCGAGGACGACCTGCTCGCCGAACTCACGTTGAAGCTCGGCCTCGATCTGTGCACGCCGGTCGAGCATCACCCGGTCGCGGGCAAGACCGTGCACCTGATCGGCCGCTCGATCGTCGCGTGCTTCGACGCGCGCATCGCGCGCGACGACGCGGGCCCGCTCGCCGACGGCATCGTCGAGCTGCTCGACGCGACGGGTGCCACGCGCGACGTCACGTGCCTGTTCCGCGACAGCGGCTTCGTCGACGACGTCGCGAAGCTCAATCTCGCCGCGCTGCTCGAACAGCACGGCGTGAAGCGCGTGCGGAGCCTGTGATGCGGCTGCATTTCGAAGCGGATCTCGACTACCAGCGCGAGGCGATCGACGCCGTCTGCGACCTGTTTCGCGGCCAGGAATCGTATCGCGGCGACTTCAGCGTGCTCGCGAACGCCGCGCCCGGCACGACGGCCGCGGCGCAAGGCTCGCTCGGCTTCGCGGTGTCGGAGCAAGGTGTCGGCAACCGGCTGTCGCTGACCGACGACGCGCTCGCGCGCAATCTCGCCGACGTCCAGCTGCGCGGCGGGCTGCCGCCGTCCGGCCAGCCCGGCTCGCGCGACTTCACCGTCGAGATGGAGACCGGCACCGGCAAGACCTACGTGTACCTGCGCACGATCTTCGAGCTGAACCGCCGCTACGGCTTCACGAAGTTCGTGATCGTCGTGCCGTCGATCGCGATCAAGGAAGGCGTGCACAAGACGCTCTCGATCACCGAGGATCATTTCCGCGCGCTGTACGCGGGCGTGCCGTACGACTACTTCCTGTACGACTCCGCGAAGCTCGGCCAGGTGCGCCACTTCGCGGCGAGCGCGGCGATCCAGATCATGGTGATGACGGTCGCCGCGATCAACAAGAAAGAGATCAACAACCTCTATAAAGACAGCGAGAAGACCGGCGGCGAGAAGCCGATCGACCTGATCCGCGCGACGCGGCCGATCGTGATCGTCGACGAGCCGCAAAGCGTCGACGGCGGGCTCGAGGGGCGCGGGCGCGAAGCGCTCGCCGCGATGGCGCCGCTCTGCACGCTGCGCTATTCGGCCACGCACGTCGACCGTCACCACATGGTGTACCGGCTCGATGCGGTCGACGCGTACGAACGCAAGCTCGTCAAGCAGATCGAGATCGCGTCGGCGATCGTCGAGGATGCGCACAACAAGCCTTACGTGCGGCTCGTCGGCGTGTCGAACCGGCGCGGCGCGATCAGCGCGCGCATCGAGCTCGACGTCGCGACCGCGGCCGGCGTGAAGCGCCAGATCGTGACGGCCACCGACGGCGACGATCTCGAGCGCCTGACCAGGCGCGCGTTGTACGCGGGGCTGCGGATCGGTGAAGTGCATGCGGTGAAGGGCGCCGAGTACGTCGAGCTGCGCCATCCGGAAGGCGAGGCGTTCCTGTCGCTCGGCGAGGCATTCGGCGACATCGACACGCTCGCCGTGCAGCGCGAGATGATCCGCCGCACGATCCGCGAGCATCTCGACAAGGAATTGCGCCTGGCCGAGCGCGGCGTGAAGGTGCTGTCGCTGTTCTTCGTCGATTCGGTCGAACGCTATCGCCGCTACGACGAGAACGGGATGCCGGTGAAGGGCGACTACGCGCTGATCTTCGAAGAGGAATATGCGCGCGCGGCGCGCGTGCCGGCCTACCGTGCGCTGTTCGACGGCGTCGACGTCGCGCTCGAAGTCGAGCGCGCGCACAACGGCTACTTCTCGATCGACCGCAAGGGCGGCTGGACCGACACGAGCGAGAGCAGCGCCGCGGCCCGCGAGAACGCGGAGCGCGCGTACGGCCTCATCATGCGCGAGAAGGAAGCGCTGCTGTCGTTCGACACGCCGCTGAAGTTCATCTTCTCGCACTCGGCGCTGAAGGAAGGCTGGGACAACCCGAACGTGTTCCAGATCTGCACGCTGCGCGACATCCAGACCGAGCGCGAGCGTCGCCAGACGCTCGGCCGCGGGCTGCGCCTCGCCGTCGACCAGGACGGCGAACGCGTGCGCGATCCGGGCGTAAACACGCTCACCGTGATCGCGACCGAGCGCTACGAGTCGTTCGCGGAGAACCTGCAGAAGGAAATCGAGGCCGATACGGGCATCCGTTTCGGGATCGTCGAGGAACACCAGTTCGCGGCGCTGCCGGTGCAGGAAGGCGACGGGCCCGCGCATGCGCTCGGCATCGAGCTGTCGCGCGTGCTGTGGACCCATCTGCACGAGCAAGGCTACGTCGACGCGCAGGGCAAGGTGCTCGACCGGCTGAAGGATGCGCTGCGCCAGAGCGCGCTCGTGCTGCCCGCGGCGTTCGAGACGCTGCGCGCGCCGATCGTCGCGACGCTGCGCAAGCTGTCGGGCCGCTTCGCGGTGCGCAATGCGGACGAGCGGCGCGCGATCGCGTTGCGGCGCGACGCGTCGGGCAAGGCCGTCGTGTTCGGCGACGACTTCCGCGCGCTGTGGGACCGCATCCGCCATCGCACCGTGTACAGCGTCGAGTTCGACAACGCGAAGCTCGTGCGCGACTGCACGGCCGCGCTGCGCGACGCGCCGGACATCGCGCGCGCGCGGCTGCAGTGGCGCAAGGCCGAGATCGACATCGGCAAGGCCGGCATCGAGGCGATCGAGGTGGCCGGCGCCGGCACGGTGCTGATCGACGAAGGCGAGCTGCCGCTGCCCGACCTGCTCACCGAACTGCAGGACCGCACGCAGCTCACGCGCCGCTCGCTCGCGACGATCCTGGCCGACAGCGGCCGGCTCGACGATTTCCGCGTGAATCCGCAGCAGTTCATCGCGGTGGCCGCCGATGCGATCAACCGCTGCAAGCGGCTCGCGCTGGTTGCCGGCATCGCGTACCGCAAGCTCGGCGAGCGCCACGTGCATGCGCTCGAGTCGTTCGAGAGCGAGGCGCTGACCGGTTATCTGCGCAACCTGCGGCCGGATGCGCGGAAGTCGATCCACGAGGCCGTCGTGTGCGAGACCGACGCCGAGCGCGCGTTCGCCGATGCGCTCGAAGCGCACGACGGCGTGAAGCTGTACGCGAAGCTGCCCGCATGGTTCCGCGTGCCGACGCCGCTCGGCAGCTATCACCCCGACTGGGCGGTGCTCGCGGAGCAGGATGGCGGCGAGCGGCTGTACTTCGTCGTCGATACGCCGAATGCAGACGGCGACGTGACGAGCGAGCACGAGCGCGCGAAGCTCGCGTGCGGCGAAGCGCATTTCCGGGCGCTGGTGGACGGCGGGGCGGCCGCGCGGTTCGTGCGCGTCAGGCAGGCCGACGCGTTGTTCGAGCCTGTTGCAGCCGTCGCGCCGCTGGCGGGCGCGGGGCGCTGAAACGAAGGGCGGCGACGAGCCGCCCTTTTTTCATGGCGCGGGCCGCGGCGCTGCTGCGATGCCCGCGTATGGGGAGCGAATCCGCCTGTCATTCGCGTGAAAGCGGTTCGTATTCTGGCGCGTTCGTGCGTGCGGTTACGGCTGGTTGCAAATCGGGGTCGATGCGCGACGAGCAACGCGACACACCGCGGCGCCCCTTGGTCCGCTGGCAATGAAAAAGGGCGCCGAAGCGCCCTTCTTCCGCATGCGTGCGCCGCGCTTACAGCGTGTGGCCGAATGCATTCCGATGCGCGTGGCGCGTGGACTTCGATGCATGCGCGGTATGCCCGTGCGAGCGCCCGTGACCGCTGCCCGGCTGCGCGCCGGCACGATCGGCGATCGAATCGGAGCGGTCGGCTGCGCGCGACAGGCCCTTGTCGCGGTCGCCCGCGTGCATGCCGTTCGAGTTGCTCAGCGCTTCACCGCTCATGTGGCCGGCGGACATGCCGCCCGCATTGGCACCCATGCCGCCCATCCCGCCGGCACCATGGCCGCCGCCGTTGCCACCACCACCGCCACCACCATTGCCGCCGCCCGCCGCTTGCGCGGAAACGGCGCCGAGTGCGAGCAGCGCAGCTGCGAGCACGGACAGATATCGTTGCGTTTTCATTGTTTGCTCCCTGGAGCGCGTTCGAGTGACTGCATTCTAGGTACGCGCGCGCTTCGTGCGGCGCGGCGTTGTAAATGATCGTAACGGCGCGTGCGGCGCGGTTTCGTCGGATCGATCCGCCGGCGTTCGGCATGCTTGATGAACCGGCCGGTCGGCCGCCACCCGACAAGGGAAACGAAAGGCGGAGACGGCGCGATCGCGCCGTTCCGCCGGTGGCTACGCTTACTGCGCCGGCTGCACGCCCTGCGCTGCGGCCTTGCGCTGCGCGGCCAGTTCCTGCTCGTGTTTCTTCGCCATGTGGCGGCCCACGATACAGCCGCCGACCGCGCCGACCACGGCGTGATGTCCCGCGTAGTGGCCGGTGACGCCGCCCACCACCGCGCCCTTCATGCAGCCCGCCGCGTGCGCGCTGCCGATCGTTGCGAGCGCGACGACGGCGGCCGCCGCGCTATACCTGATGTGTCGAATAGGCATCATGCAATCACGCTCCTCTCGTCGTCGTGCTCGGTGTCCTCGTGAACCGGTTGCCCGGTTCAGTTCCAGCGGCCGCGCCAGCCGTCGCCGTCACGCCAGCCGCGCTCGCGCCACTCGTGCTCGCGCCATTCACGACGGCGCCATTCATGTTCGCGCCATTGACGCTCACGCCAGTCGTCATCGCGATAGTAGCCAACCGGCGCGTACGTCACCGGCGGCGGCGCGACGTAGACCGGCGCCGGCGCCGCATAGACGCCCGGCACACCGATGCCGACCGACAGGTCGACGTGGGCCGATGCGACGCCCGAAGCTGCCAGCGCCGCTACGCCGAGAACTGCACCGAGAATAAGTTTCTTGCTCATTTCGCGACTCCCTGCACGTGTCGTGCGTCATGTGACTACGGTTCGGAGTCTAGGCACCACGGGCGGACACAGGTGAAACCGGTATGCGAGACCGGTAACGGACGTTTACGGAGGGGCGCGAAGCCTTGCGGGACAAGGGTGACGAGCGATTCGACACGCCGTTGCAACGACGCATCGAATCGGGAGAGTCGGGAAATTTTGCCGGCGCGCGGGCCGGCGACGCAGACCGCATGCGTCCCGCGCGCACGCCGCGCGAGCGGATCGCGACGACTCGCGACGACGCTACGCGCGGATATCGTCGACGCTGCGCAGCCAGTGCACGCTGAACAGGTGGTCCGCGTCGGTCCACACGGTGTCGGGCTCGAAGCCCGCACGCCGCGCGATCGCCTGGAAGCCGTCGATCGTGAACTTGTGCGAGTTCTCCGTGTGGATGCGTTCGCCGGCCTCGAAGCGGAACGCGTGGCCGCGCACGTGCACCGTCTGCGCGATATCGCTGACGAGATGCATCTCGATGCGCTGCAGCTCACGGTCGTAGAACGCGCAATGCGAGAACGCGTCGACATCGAAATCCGCGCCGAGCTCCGCGTTCGCGCGGGCGAGCAGGTTCAGGTTGAACTGGGCGGTCACGCCCTGCGCGTCGTTGTACGCGTGATGCAGCGTGCGTTCGTCCTTCACGAGATCCGCACCGACCAGCAGGCCGCCGCCGCGCAACAGCCGCGCGGCGTCGCGCAGGAACGTATCGGCTTCCTCCGGCGAGAAGTTGCCGATCGTCGAGCCGGGAAAGAAGCCGATGCGCCGGCGTGGCGTGCCGGTCAGCTCGGCCAGCTGCTCGGCCTTCGTGTAGTCGGCCGCGAGCGGCGCGACGTCGAGCCACGGATACGCGGCACGCAGCCGCGCGGCCGCGCCGTGCAGGTAGTCGGCCGAGATGTCGATCGGCACGTAGCGCGCCGGCGCGTTCGCGTAGTTGTCCGCGCACGCGTCGAGCAGCACGCGGATCTTCTCGAGCGAGCCCGCGCCGAATTCGACGATGTCCGCATGCGGGCCGACGCGCCGCACGATCTCGGCCGCGCGATCGCGCAGGATCCCGAGTTCGGTCCGCGTCGGGTAATACTCCGGCAGTTCGCAGATGCGATCGAACAGCGCGGAGCCGGCCGCATCGTAGAAGTATTTCGGCGGAATGCTGCGCGGCGTGCGCGACAGCCCATCGATCAGGTCGCGCTCGAACGCGCTCGGCCGCGCATCGCGGGCGGGTTGCAGGCCACCGCTCGTGGCCGTCAGATCAGACGTCTCGCGCAAGTCGCACTCCCGTGAATTGCCAGCGCGCGGCCGGCGGAAAGAAATTGCGGTACGTCGGCCGTTCGTGCCCCGGCGGGGTCGCGATGCTGCTGCCGCGCAGGACTTGCTGGCCGACCATGAACTTGCCGTTGTATTCCGCGGCGACGCCTGCGAGCGGCCGAAAGCCCGGATACGGCTCGTAGGACGAACGCGTCCACTGCCATACGTGCCCGAGCATCTGCGCGATGCCATCCGCGCCGAACGCGGCCTCCCATTCGAATTCCGTCGGCAGGCGTGCGCCGGCCCATTCCGCATACGCCGCCGCCTCGTAGAAGCTCACGTGACACACGGGCGCATCGGGCGCGAGTGGCTCCGCGCCGTGCAGGCCGAACGCGCGCCAGGCGTGTGCGGCTGCCGGATCACCGTCGTCGCCGGGAATCCAGTACGCGGGCCCTTGCCACCCTTCCCGCTGCACCGTCGCCCAGCCGTCGGACAGCCAGTATTCGGGGCGTGCATAGCCGCCATCCGCGATGAAGGCCGCGAATTCCGCATTCGTCACGAGACGGTTCGCGATCTCGCACGGACGCACGAGCGCGGTATGGCGCGGCCGTTCGTTGTCGAACGAGAACGCGGCGCCATCGTGGCCGATCTCGACGAGCCCGCCCGGCTGATGCAGCCAGCGCAGCGGGCCGGCATCGCCCGCGGCCAGGGCGGCGTGCCCGGCGTGAGCATTGGCGCCGCTGCGCGGCCGGAACGCGGGCTTCAGCGGGTTGCACGAGAACGCGTGCAGCATGTCCGTGACGATCAGTTCCTGATGCTGCTGTTCGTGATGCAGGCCGAGCTCGATCTCGGGCGCGATCGTGGCGAGCAGCGCCGGATCGGCGCCGTCGAGCGCGCGCAGCATCGCATCGTCGACGTACTGCCGGTACGCGTGCACCTCATCGAGCGACGGACGCGTGAGCAGCCCGCGCTGCGGCCGCGGATGACGCGGGCCGAGCGCTTCGTAATAGGAATTGAAGAGGAACTGGAACGCGTCGTCGAACGGCGCGTAGCCGCGCACGCGGCGCATCAGTACGACGGTTTCGAAGAACCAGGTCGTATGTGCGAGATGCCATTTCACCGGACTCGCGTCGGGCATCGACTGCACGGCCTGGTCTTCGGCGGACAGCGTCGCGGTCAACGCGATGCTATGGGCGCGCACGTCCTGGTAACGGCGCTGAAGCTGGGATGCAAGGAGGCTCATCGGTTTACCGTTCACGTCGCGATTCGCTGCGTTGCGTTGCCGGAAAAAGGAAAGCCTTGCGCTGGGATGCGCGCGGCTGACGTGCGACCTTCATTGCTGCGTCGTCGGGCAGCCGGCGCGCGCGCCTGGCCGCTGGTGCGGCGTGACTTCATCTGCCCGTGCAGAACAGTATGGGCCAGAAATGTGAAGGTCGCGAATCGCATTTCGGGTGAAACGAGCGCGAAAGAAAAATGAAAGCATCGACCATGCGCGGAGCGGCGGCGTGACGAACCGTCGATGCCCGTCATGACGGGGGCTCGGAGGGTGAGCGCAATGTGCATGCCCGCGGGTTCGCCATGCCGACGCCTCATGACATCCACGCCGGCGTCATGAAAGATCGGATGACACGGGTTCGCCATGGGAGCGGCGCCATGGAATTGAAATCGGCACGGGTCCGCGCGTCGGTGTCGCGGACCTCGACACCGCCGTTCAACCGCTCTGCCCTCCGCGCGCTTCCCCGTTTTTGAAAATTTTTTTGCGTCGATGTCACAGGGGCGCAGGGCTCGCTCGTCATATCGCCGGAACCCACACGAAAGGAGAAGGAACCATGACTGCGAAACTCAATCCGTTTGCCGCCGCGCCCGCACTGATGAAGAACTGGATGGCCGTCTCGGTCGCCGCTGCCGGGAGCCTCGAGCCGACACTGATCGAGTTGGTCAAGATCCGCGCGTCGCAAATCAACGCGTGCGCGAACTGCCTTAACATGCACACCGTCGAGGCGCGCGAGCAAGGCGAGACCGAGCAGCGCATCAACCTGCTGGCCGCATGGCGTGAAGCGCCCTGCTACACCGACCGCGAACGCGCGGCGCTCGGCTGGACCGACGCGCTCACGCGGCTTTCAGAAGGCCATGGCGCGCACGAGGCCGCGTATGCGGTGCTGAACGACCACTTCAGCCAGGAGGAACAGGTGAAACTCACTGTGATGATCAACGTGATCAACGGCTGGAACCGGCTGGCCGTCGGCTTCGGGCTGTGGATCGATCCCGCCGAGGCGAAGGCCGCTGCCGCGAAGATGGTGGCGTGATGACCCACCTCGATCCGGCCGCCGGCAGCGCCGCAGACCGGGCCGACGCAGCGGCGAGCTTCGACCCGCTGCGTCGGACGCTGATGCGCGTCGCGTACCGGATGCTCGGTTCCGTCGCGGACGCCGAGGACATGGTGCAGGAGGCGTTCATCCGCTGGATGGACGTCGATCGCACCGAGGTGCGCGTGCCCGAGGCGTTCCTGCGCCGCATGGTGATGCGCATGTGCCTCGACCAGCTGAAGTCCGCGCGGCACCAGCGCGAGACCTACATCGGCCCGTGGCTGCCCGAGCCGGTCGTCGAGGAAGATGAACAGGAGGACGTCACGCTGCCGCTGATGCTCGCGCTCGAACGGTTGTCGCCGCTCGAACGTGCGGCGTTCCTGCTGCACGACGTGTTCGGCCTCGCGTTCGACGAGATCGCGACGACAATCCAGCGTGACCCGGCCGCCTGCCGGCAGCTCGCCGCGCGGGCGCGCACGCATGTGCGCGAGGCGCGGCCGCGGTTTCATGTCGAGAAGCAGCGCGGGATCGAGCTGGCCGAGGCGTTTTTCGCGGCGTCACGCAGCGGCGACATGCGCGCGCTCGGCGCGATGCTCGCCGAGGACGTGAGCCTGCATTCTGACGGCGGCGGCAAGCGCACGGCCGCGGGCAAGCCGGTGTTCGGCTTCGAGCGCGTGATGAAGGTGCACGCGTACCTCGCCGAGCTGTTCGCCACGCATGCGTCGAAGCTCGTGCGCGCGGGGTTCGTCAACGGGCTACCGGGGTTCGTCACACTGGAAGCGGATGGCGAGCTGCAGACGACGGCTCTCGAGATCGAGGACGGGAAGGTCGTCGCGATCTATGTCGTGCGGAATCCTGACAAGTTGAGGCATCTGCATTGAGGGGTGGCGGATGGGCGCTTTGCGCCCGCTTCCCCTGCTCTGCGTTCTGCTTTGCCGGCTGCCGGCTGCTTGTTGCGCGTGGATCGTATACGCTGCACCTGCACATGCCTGCGCAGTTTCGGCCGCAAAAAGAAAAACGCCACGCGATGTTGCCGCGTGGCGTTTGTATGTTGGCGAGCCGGATTGCCTGTAGGCAATGCGAGCTGCCAGACCCCTTCATTTTGTTCGTTGGTAGGCTCGATTGGATTCGAACCAACGACCCCCACCATGTCAAGGTGGTGCTCTAACCAACTGAGCTACGAGCCTAAGAAGCCGCGAATTATAGAGAGGGTTTTGGAGGTGCGCAAGCCCCTTCGTGAAAATTTTTTGAATCGGGGAGGATGCGTTGGGGGATCGTCCGGCGCTCGAGCGCAGACCGCAATCGCATCCGGGTTCATCCTCACTGCGACGTCTCACCGGGCCCGGGTACGTTCCGTCATAATGGATTCGTCGCGAATCCGGGGCCGGGGGTTGCGAACGACAATCAAGAGCAGGAACCGGCCCGATCCGGTCACGGGGAACAGGCGCGCGCGATGCACGATCCGCGCGCCACCTTGCATGAACCAGTAGCACCTCGTGACGACGGCAGACCGCAACGTACGCGTAACGATATCGGGGTGGGTATGGTCGCGCTCAATCTGGTAATTCCCTGCTTCAACGAAGAAGCCGTGTTGCCGGAAACCGTACGCCGGCTCACGATCCTGCTTGATCAGCTTACCCGCGACGGCATCATTGACGGCGCGAGCGGCGTGACCTTCGTCGACGACGGTTCGCACGACCGGACCTGGTCCCTCATCGAAGGCTTCCATGCCGCTGATCCACGTATCCACGGCCTCAAGCTGTCGCGCAACCACGGGCACCAGAACGCATTGCTTGCCGGGCTCATGAGAGTCAACGGCGACGTGCTGATCAGTCTCGACGCCGATCTCCAGGACGACCTCGACGCGATTCCGCGCATGCTGCGCGAATACCAGTCCGGCGCCGAGATCGTATTCGGCGTGCGGCAGCGTCGTGACAGCGACGGCTTCTTCAAGCGCGTCAGTGCGCGCGGCTACTACCGGCTGCTGCGCCGCTTCGGCGTCGACATCTTGCCGGATCACGCGGACTTCCGCCTGATGAGCCGCCGGGCGATCGAAGAATTGCGCGGCTTCCGCGAGGTCAACCTGTTCCTGCGCGGCATCGTGCCGCTGCTGGGCTTCCGTACCGCGATCGTCCGGTACGACCGGCAGCCGCGCTTCGCCGGCGAAAGCAAGTACCCATTGGCGAGGATGATCCTGCTCGCGTCGGACGGTGTCGCGTCGTTTTCGACGAAGCCGCTGCAATGGAGTGCGTACGTTGGCGCGCTGCTCGCGCTGGCCTCGACCGTGTTCGGCATCTGGGCGCTGTCGATCCGGCTGTTCACCGACCGTTCGGTGCCCGGTTGGGCGTCCACCGTGATCCCGATGTACTTTCTCGGCGGCCTGCAGTTGCTGTTCCTCGGCGTAATCGGCGGCTATGTCGCGAAGATCTATTCGGAGACGAAGCAGCGCCCGCGCTTCATCGTCGAGAAGACGCTATGACGGGCCATCGGTCCTGTCGCGCAACGACCCGGTGCCGGGCCGGCGGCGGTCTCTCACGCGGGGGCTCGTGCAATGGATGACAGCACGGTAAGCGGCCGCTTGCCGCGTGCGTGGCCATATCGCACAGCCGATCGCACGTTGCGCGCATTGTTCGTTGCGACGGTCGCCGCCGCCGGCCTGCTGTTCTGGCTCGCGCCGCACCCGCCGATGGTCGATCTTCCGCAGCATGCGGCGCAGGTCGCCACGCTGCGCGACCTGCTGCGCGGCCAGTCGCCATGGGCGCCATTGCTGCGGATCAATCTGTTTACGCCCTACCTGCTCGGCTATGGCGCGGCAGCGCTGCTTTCGTTCGCGATGCCCGTCGCGGCTGCGTTCAAGGTCATGCTGACCCTGTCGTTCTATGGTTTCGTCGCCGCGTACCTCGCGCTGCGCCGGCGTCTCGGTACGGACCCGCGCCTCGACTGGCTGTGCGTGCCCGGATTCTTCGGCTTCGCATACGAGTTCGGTTTCTACTCGTACCTCGTCGCCGTACCGGTCGCGATGATCTTCCTGGCGCTCGCGCTCGACTATGCCGGGCGGCCGACAGCCCGTCGCGGCGCAATGCTGGTGCTCGTGAATCTCGCGCTGTTTTTCTCGCACGGACTACTCTTCGTGTTCGCGAACGCGATCGGCGTGCTGTTCCTGCTCGTGCGCCTGCGCACGACCAGCATGTTGCCGCGCGTGCTGCTCGCCTCGTGGCCGTATGCGATCCTCGCCTCCGTCACCGTGCTGTACGCGGCGTTGCATCGTGACGTCGATCTGACGCCGATGTATCCGTTTACCGTGATGTGGGGGATCAGCCCAGTCGTGCGCGTGTTCGCGGCCGTGCTCTATCCGTGGGGTGTCGCCGGCGACAGCCGTTCGCTGCTGGCATTCCTGCTGATCGCTGCCGCACCGTTCCTGATGGCATCGATACCGAACCGGCAGGTCGCCGCCTATGTACCGGCGATCATCGTGACCATCGTCTGGTTTACCGTGCCGCTGTTCGCGATCAATACGTTTTTCCTGTATCCGCGCTTTGCGCTGTTCCTGTTTCCGTTTTATGCGCTGATGTTCCGCGCGCCCGCACCGATGGAACCCGGCCGACGAATGCCGCAACTCGCGCTGATGACGCAGTTGCTCCTTGCCGTGGTCTGCGCTGGTTTCATCGTTCAGCAAGGTGTCCGCGCGCTGCGCTTCGCCGACGAGAGCGCTGATTTCGACGTGGTTGCCAACGCGATCGAACCCGCACAGCGCGGCCTTGCGATCATCGTCGACAGGACGAGCCCGGGTGCCGGCAACCCGTATGCCTACGAGAACTTCGCGCTCTGGTATCAGGCCGAGCACCGCGGATTCGTCGATTTCAATGCCGCGCGGTTCCCGCCGCAGATCGTCCGCTTTCGGCTCGACCGGCTGCCCGGTGTCGGGCCGTCCGACGTCTCGCCGCTGCCGCTGTACCGGCACTTCGACTGGCAGCGGCACCAAGGGCGCCTGTACCGGTATTTCTTCGTTCGCGCCGAGACACCGCTGCCGGACACGTTTTTCGCCAATCCGGACTGTCGCGTCGTGCGCGTGAAGACGGCGGGCGAATGGTCGGTGTACGAGAAGCAGGCTTGTCGGGGCGATTGATTGCACTGCGTCGCGTGCGGTGCGATGCGTCGCGCCACGTCGTGCACCGATCGCGCCATCGGGAGATTGCAATGTCACCTGGATTCATCGCGGACGATACGCCGCGCTCGTATGACGAGATCTTCTACCGATACCAGCGCGAGGGATCGGCGCGGTCGGCGCATGGCGTGCTGCCCGGCGTCAACGCGCTGCTGAAGCCTGCAAGTATCCTCGACGTCGGTTGCGGTGCCGGAGCATGGCTCAGCGTGCATCGCCAGCTCGGCGTGCAGGACATCACCGGCATCGACGGCGACTATGTCGATCGTTCGATGCTGATGGTCGACCCCGCCGATTTCGTACCGGCCGATATTTCGAAGCGCTTCGATCTCGGGCGATCGTTCGATCTCGTCCAGTGCCTCGAAGTCGGCGAGCACGTGCCAAAGGCATCCAGCGAGGCACTCGTCGACAATCTCGTCCGGCACGGCAAGCGCGTGCTGTTTTCCGCCGCCGTGCCTGGCCAGGGTGGCGAGAACCACATCAACGAACAGCGCTACGAATTCTGGCGCGACCTGTTCGCGCGCCACGGCTACCAGCTGTTCGATTTCGTCCGGCCGATGATCGCCACGGACATGCGCATCGAGCCGTGGTACCGCTACAACCTGCTCTTTTTCGCTGCCGCCGACGAAGCGGAGTGGCTGCCGGACGCGATCGGACAACACCGCGTCGACAGCCGTTCGGGCATACCGGATGTGTCGCCGCCCGGCTACAAGGCGCGCAAGTTGCTGCTGCGCTGGTTGCCGGTGCGCGTGAAAACCGGCATCGCCATGCTGAAGAGCCGGATGGTCGCCAACCAATTGAAGCGCCACGAGGAACACCGGTGAAACTGTCCGTCTACGTGCTCATTCTGGCCGGCGTGTTCCTCGCGGCAACCGGCCAGGTCGCGTTCAAGATCGGTGCCGACGGCCGCCATGCATTGACTGAATTCATCAATGCGTGGGTCGCGCTCGGGTTGCTCTGCTACGGCGCAGGCACGGTGCTCTGGATCTTCGCTTTGAGCAAGACCGGGCTCACCGTCGTGTATCCGTTTACCGCGCTTACGTTCGTGCTCGTCTTTCTGGCCGGAATCGTGTTCTTCGGCGAGCGTGTGTCGTATGCGCAATGGGGAGGCGTCGCGATGATCCTCGGCGGGCTGTATCTGATCGCCATGGTTCGATAGCGGGGCGGACTGGCGCTGCAACTTATCCACAGCGCGCTATGGATAACCGTCCGGCAAGCCTCTGGATTCACAGTGGAACGATTGAGGATATGTCGACGCGACTGTGAATCGACGGAAAGTTGTTCTGTGATGCACAGCGATTCTCCTGTGCATCGCCTGTGGTTATGCATTCCACTTCATGCTGAAAATTCAGGGCGTTACGGAAGTTATCCACTGTGAGGCTGCGGGCTTGTTAACTATCACTACGTATATATACGAACTCTGTTAACACCTTTGGATAAGCACAGTCCGTCGACTGTGCTCCGGGCGGGATATGCACTGCGTGCGGTGGATGGATCAAGCGAAGCCGAAGCCGGTGACCGCTCGAACGCTCGTATCGGTAGAATCGCCGGGGTTCGGGATCGTTGTCGGTTCAAGGGCCAGCGATTCAACGTGAAGTTCGATCCCGACGATCGATGAACGCTCCCGTCAATGAGATGCTGGTGATGGATATTGCTGGCTGCGTCGTGGGTGCTCATGACCGATGCGGCTGCACAAGGATCCGTTATGACAACCACGCCACCGTCGTACGACATGACGGACGACACGACGCTGGAGTCCGTGCGGCCGTGGCGCCCGATTGTCGCGTGTGGACAACCGGCACGCAAAACAATCAGGAACGCTGTGTGCCCCCTCGGGAACACATTGATTCGAAGCGCTCACGCGCATGCGAACACCCCGTGAGCGGCCGAATCGAAATCCTGTGTACCAGCTCGGCGAGGGCGATGTGGATATCGCGACCCAAAGACACTCGAAATACTGTGCAGGCCGAAGGTGAGTGATTCAACCAGAGGCGGCATGCCGAGCCGTCGCGGCCGATGTGGATATCCTGCGTCCAGAAGACGCCAAACCCTGTGACGTCGGAACCGAAGAGGGTCTACCCATCCGGGAACGCACCGCGACGAGGTTCGCGGTGTGGACAACCACCACGAAAGCGAATTTAAACGCTGTGGCCCCGAACGGTGAACGTGCGTGCTTTCAGGCTTGTCGAACCGCATCGGACGGACCGCAGTCAGCGCACAACGGCCACCAACGGACAGCGTATCGTCCAGCTCAAATCTGCTGATCGAGCGCCCTCACGACCGCGTGCTCACCAAGACTATCCACAGGCCCGACCACCGCGAAGTTGAGCCCATTCACCGACCCATACCGCGCCAGCAACGACCCATCCACGCGTTGCCCGGCCGGCAGCAGCCGATGTTTCGATTCCGCGGGCCGGAGATAGAAGCTCAGCGTCCGCCCGGCGTCGTCCTCATAGAGCACCATCGCGGCCGTGGCCCCACTATCCGTCGTAAACAACCGCCCGCCAACCGGCCGGAACCCCGCCGCACTCAAATCCGGCAGCCTGGCCGATGCCCCCACGCGCCGGGTGAGCCAAGTTTGCAAATCCTTCGCACCCGTCGGCCGGAAATCCACCTTCGCGGCCTGATCGACCACCATCATCCGGTAAGCCTCGACCGCATCGCTCATCGGCGCAATCGGCGGCGCCGCGTTCCACCCACGCGCCTGCCACCCGCCAAACGTCCCGAGCCCGATACAGAACACGAACGACGCCGCCATCGCGAACCGCACCCGCGAGCGCTCCGCACGCTTCGCACGAATCGCCGCCGGATCCAGCGCAGGATTCTCGCCGGGCATCCGCACGCCTTCGAGCGCGGCCCGCAACCGCTGCGCATCCTGCTGCCAGTGCTTCACCTGTTCCGCGCTCTCCGGATGCAGCGCGAGATATCGCTCGACCGCGGCGCGCGCATCGTCGTCGAGCTGGCCGTCGACATAGGCCTGGAGATCGTGTTCGTCGGGACGGAGCGTATTCATTTCATCAAACGGAGAGAAGGAGCGGGAAGCTCGCCGTCGCTGAGCTGGCGCAGCGCCTGGCGGGCGCGGGAGAGTCGCGACATCACGGTGCCGATCGGCACATCGAGCAGGTCGGCGACTTCCCGGTACGTGAAGCCCTCGACCGCGACGAGCAGCAGCAGGCTGCGCTGCTCGTCGGACAAACGGCCGAACGCTTCGAGCGTCGCGCGCGCGGCCACCTCGCGTTCGGCCGACGGCCAGTGCGCCTCGTCGTCGTCGCGAATGCGGCCGAGCAGCCACGCATAGCGCTTTGCGCTGCGTTTGCCGTCGAGAAACTGCCGGTAAAGGATCGTGAAGAGCCAGCTGCGCAGCGACGCGTCGTCGCGGCGGCTCGCCCAGCGCGACAGCGCACGCTCGAGCGTCGACTGGACGAGATCGTCGGCCGCGTGGACATCACGTGCCAGCCAGAGCGCGAAGCGTCGCAGCCTGGGGATGAGTTCGCGTAATGCGTCGTCGTCGGGGGCGTTTGAGGGCATGGCCGGGGGGCGCGAGCCGATAAGCGTGGAGATGCCGCGTAGGACGCCGGTCGGCGCCGCTTATTCCGTCAGCATACGAAAAATTTCTTCATGGAATAAAGCGGCGCGGGTGGCGTCCTACACGCGTTCGACAATGATCTGACGATCGGGAGTGCATCCATGAAGCAATCATCCTCTTCTTCACCGCCGCGCGAGCCTGGGCGCGGATGGTGGCGCTGGGCCGTGATCGGCGGCGCGGTGGCCGGCGTGGCCGTGGCGTTCGGGTATGTCGGCGGCTGGCTCGCGCCGGCGCGTCTGACCCCGCACCGGCTCGTCGACGCGCTGCAGACGGCCGGCGGCGAGCATCCGGGTTTCCGGCGCAATCACGCGAAGGGCGTGTGCGTGACCGGTTACTTCGAAGGTAACGGCGCCGCGAGCGCATATTCGGTCGCGCCGTTCTTCAAGGCGGTGCGCACGCCGGTGGTCGGCCGCTTTGCGCTGCCGGGCGGGAATCCGTATGCGCCCGACAGCAGCGTGCCGATCCGCAGTCTCGCGCTGAAGCTCACCGCACCGGACGGCCAGCAATGGCGGACCGGGATGAACGCGATGCCGGTGTTTCCGGTGGCGACGCCGAAGGCGTTCTACGCGCAACTGCTCGCGACGCAACCGGATCCGGCGACGGGCAAGCCCGATCCGGCAAAGGTGAAGGCGTTTTTCGGCGCACATCCGGAGACGGCCGCGTTCCGCGCCTGGGTGAAGGGTGCGAAGCCGAGCGCGAGCTACGTCACCGAAAGCTATTACGGGCTGAACGCGTTTTACTTCGTCGACGCGGCCGGCAAGCGCCAGGCGGTGCGATGGCGCGTCGTGCCGGAGCAGACGGCGGGCGCCGGGGACGTCGCGACGGCCGCGGATCCGAACGTGCTGCAGCAGGACCTGACGCGGCGCATCGCGGACGGCGCGCAGAAGTGGAAGCTGCTGGTCACGCTGGCGGAACCCGGCGACCCGGTGGACGACGCGACGAAGACCTGGCCCGCGCAGCGGATGACGATCGACGCGGGCACGCTCGTGCTCGATCGCGTTGAGCCGCAGGACAGCGGGCCGTGCCGGGACGTGAATTACGACCCGACGGTGCTGCCGCAGGGGATTCAGGTGTCGGGGGATCCGTTGCTGGCGGCGCGGTCGGCGGCTTATGCGGATTCGTATCTGCGCAGGACGAGTGAAGAGGCCGGCGTGGCCGGCGCGGCGCGATTGAGTGCGGAGGGACGATGATGAAGGCTGCTACGACGTTTGGCTTGCCGGCGAGGCTGCTGCATTGGGTGATGGCCGCGATGATCCTCGCGATGCTGTTCATCGGGGTAGGGATGGTGGCGTCGGTTTCCGGGCGGCACGATTTCCTGGTGGCGTTGCACAAGCCGCTGGGGATTGCCGTGCTGGTGCTGGTGTGTGTGCGGATCGTGGTGCGGCTGTCGTCGAAGCCGCCGGCGTTGCCTGAGGATTTGCCTTGGTGGCAGAAGGTTGCCGCGCATGGGTCGCATCTGGTGCTGTATGCGCTGATGCTGGCGATGCCGCTGATCGGGTGGGCGATGCTGTCGGCTGGCGGGTATCCGGTGACCTTGGGCGGCGGCGTGCAGTTGCCGGCGATCGTTGCGGCTGATCCGGTTGCGTTCGCCTGGCTCCGGGTCGCGCATCGCGTGCTGGCCTATCTGTTCTTCTTGACGTTCCTCGCGCACTTCGCGGCGGCGCTGTATCACGGACTGATTCGACGGGACGGCGTGGTGAGAGCGATGGTTGGGCGGTAATCGACAGAAGATTGAGTTCGCTGCGGCGGGGCGGTTCACGGGCGACCGAGGCTGCTCTTGCCGTGCCGCTTATATATGACCAATGGGGAGGCTCACCGGTCCTCGGCACTGCACGTCAAAAATATTTCACAAAAGGGGTTGCGGAGACCGGGGCAGGTGCTTAGAATCACGCCTCTTTCGCGCTAACGGAAACGCAGCGCGGGGGAAGAAAGGAAGCGGTGCTGTTGAAGTCGGTTTTATCGACTCCAGTGCATACGAAATTAAACCGCAGTCGTCGCAACGAAGTAGTTAAAAAAGTTGTTGACGAGTTTTAAAAAACGGTTGATAATCTCGCTTCTCTGCTGCTGAAAACGCGGCGCTGCTGAGAAAACCTCCGGGTCCTCGCAGAAATGCTCTTTAAAAATTAACAGCCGATAAGTGTGGGCGCTTGATGGCAGCGAGCTGATCCTTGGATCAGATGGCGAAAGTATCAAGAGTCTCACACTAAAGTAAGTCAGGTTTATGAAGTGATTCATATTCCTGTCAGCTTTGAGTGA
>NZ_QTPV01000021.1:0-115263 GCF_003857985.1 Burkholderia sp. Bp9090 | reverse complement strand
GGTCGCGGCGGCGGTGGCGGTCGCGAACCTGAAGCTGCTGCGCGACGAAGGGATCGTCGAGCGCGTGAAGCACGACATCGGGCCGTACTTCCAGCGTCGGCTGCGCGAAACGCTCGGCGATCATCCGATCGTCGGCGAGATCGCGGGCGCGGGGCTGGTCGCGGGCGTACAGCTCGCGCGCGATCGCGCGCGGCGCGAGCGGTTCGACGCCGGCGCCGATATCGGCACGATCTGCCGCGACTTCTGCTTCAACGGCAACCTGATCATGCGCGCGACTGGCGACCGGATGCTGCTGTCGCCGCCGCTCGTGATTCGCGAGGGGGAGGTCGACGAGATCGTCGACAAGGCGAAGCGCGCGTTCGATGCGACCGCGGAACGGGTCGGGCGGGTGAGGTGAGCGAACGCGGCGCTTCGGTCAGGCGTAGTCGAAGCGCTGTTGATCGAACTCGATGATGCGCGCGACACACGCGGAGACGGACATCGTTCCGGTCTCGACAACGAGATCGGGCGCGACGGGTGCCTCATAGGGATCGGAGATGCCGGTGAACTGGCGCGTCTGGCCGGTCATGGCCTTCGCGTACAGGCGTTTCGGATCGCGCGCGGAGCAGGTCTCGATATCGGTCTTCAGATAGATTTCGACGAAGCGCTCGTCACCGATGGTTTCCCGCGCCAGTTGCCGGTCGGCTGCATACGGGGAAATCAGCGCGACGATCACCATGATGCCCTGATTGTTCATCAGCTTCGCGATTTCGGCGGTACGTCGGCAGTTTTCGGCCCGGTCGTCGCGCCGGAATCCGAGATCGTGCGAGACGCCCGAGCGCAGTTCGTCGCCGTCGAGAATGCAGACCGGAATGTCGTGCGTGCGCAGGTACGCGGCTATCTCGCGCGAGAGCGTGGATTTACCGGCACCACTCAGGCCGGTCAACCACAGGGTATGTGAATTCGGCAATGTCATGATGTGTCGCGACGGCGTGAACCAGCCGCAATGCGCGTGCCGGATTCCGTTCGTCTTCTTGATGGTGGGGAGCCGGTGCCGCTCGGCCGGCTGTCATGGTGGTCGATTCTAGTCAGCCGCTATTCGTACACCGTTACCAATTCGTTACCGATTATTACGTACTGGCCGATGGCGCGCGTCGGAATCACGCGATTATCTCTTGGACGTGTGCATTACGAGTGCGACGCACAAAACGAAAAGGGCCTGCGTCGTGAGACGCAGGCCCTTGAATTCTTTGGTGGGCGGTACTGGGATCGAACCAGTGACCCCTGCCGTGTGAAGGCAGTGCTCTACCGCTGAGCTAACCGCCCAAAGAAGCTGAAATTATGTCAGAGCTTTTCGGGTTCGTAAAGCACTTTCTTCAAATATTTTTCAGGCCGGTGCAAAAGGTGCGTCAGCCGGCCGTCGACGGCTCGACGAGATCGAGGATCGAGCCGTCGCGCTTGAGCGTCGCGAGCACGATGCTCGAATTGATCGACATCACGCCCGTCGCGCGATGCAGCCGGTTGATCACGAAGTCCGAGTAGTGGTCGAGGTCGCGCGCCCGCACCGTCAGCACGTAGTTCGAGCCGCCCGTCACGATCTGCGCGGCGATGACTTCCGGCCACTGCTGGATCGCCTCCACGAAGCGGTCGTGCCATTCGGGCACGTCCGGCCGCATCGACACGTGCACGAGCGCCTCGAATGCGACGCCGACCTTCTTCGGCTCGATCGTGCAGCGGTAGCCGGAAATGGCGCCGCGTTCCTCGAGCAGCTTCACGCGCCGCAGGCACGCCGACGGCGACAGCGCGACCGCGTTCGCGAGGTCCTGATTGCTGATGCGTCCGTCCCGCTCGAGGTGCCGGAGGATCCGCATGTCGGTTCGATCCAGATTCATTTCGCAGAATCCCGTCATTTTTTAGATGGTAGGCGCAGACTCTACTGCAATCGGCGGGATTCGTCATCGAAAAGTGAAGCTCATTCTATTTCGTCCTCGATAACATGCGCCCCATGCCTCGACCGCACGGCCTGACGTGCCGTCACGCCGCCGGCCGTATCGCCGCCTTCAACCCCGACCGTCATTCCGCCATGTACGAACACATTCCCGCCTATCCGGGCGATCCGATCCTGTCGCTGTTCCAGGCGTTCCAGCAGGATGCCCATCCGCACAAGGTCAACCTCAGCATCGGCCTCTATTACGACGACGCGGGCCGCATCCCCGTGCTGGAGAGCACGCGCCTCGCGGCCGAGCGCCTGCGCGAAGCCGGCGCGCCGCATACGTATCTGCCGATGGAGGGGCTCGCCGCGTATCGGCAGGGCGTGCAGCGCCTCGTGTTCGGCGCCGGTTGCGCGGCGCTCGCGCAAGGACGCATCGCGACGCTGCAGACGCTCGGCGGCTCGGGCGCGCTGCGGCTCGGCGCCGAATTCGTGAAGCGCTATTTCCCCGACAGCGCGATCTGGATCAGCGATCCGACGTGGGACAACCATCGCGTGATCTTCGCGGCGGCCGGCCTCGACGTGCACACGTATCCGTACTACGACGCAGCGCGCAACGACCTGCGCGTCGACGCGATGCTCGCGGCGCTCGACGCGCTGCCCGCGCGCAGCATCGTGCTGCTGCAGCCGTGCTGCCACAACCCGACGGGCCTCGACCTCGACCGCGACGCGTGGCGCGCGGTGATCGACGTGCTCGCGCGCCGCGGGCTGATTCCGTTCCTCGACATGGCGTACCAGGGCTTCGGCGATGGTCTCGACGACGACGCATGGGCCGTGCGCGCGATCGTCGAAGCCGGGCTGCCGGCGATCGTCAGCAACTCGTTCTCGAAGAATTTCTCGCTGTATGGCGAGCGCGTCGGCGGCCTGTCGATCGTCTGCGCGAGCGCGGGCGAAGCGGCGACGGTGCTGAGCCAGCTGCAGGCCGGCGTGCGCCGCACCTACTCGAGCCCGCCGCTGTTCGGCGCGCAGCTCGTGTCGGCGGTGCTGAACGACGACGTCCTGCGCGCGTGCTGGGAAGACGAGGTGGCCCAGGTGCGCACGCGCATCAAGCGCATGCGCGGCGCGCTGAAGGCGCGGCTCGACGCGCGCTTGGCCGGGCCCGCGTTCGACGCGCTCGTCACGCAGCGCGGCATGTTCAGCTATACGGGCATCGCCGCGGCCGA
Source organism: Burkholderia sp. Bp9090 (assembly GCF_003857985.1). Lineage (NCBI taxonomy): Bacteria > Pseudomonadati > Pseudomonadota > Betaproteobacteria > Burkholderiales > Burkholderiaceae > Burkholderia > Burkholderia sp. Bp9090. The sequence goes on along the minus strand of NZ_QTPV01000021.1, from coordinate 112,131 downwards.
CGTGGACCGGCTGCGCGCGTCGCACGGCGTCTACCTGCTGCGTTCGGGCCGCATGTGCATCGCGGGCCTGAACGACGCGAACGTCGAGCACGTCGCGTACGCGATCGCCGACGTGCTCGGCGGCACGTCGCGCCAGGCTGCCTGAGCGGCCGATCCCGAACCGAAGGAGGACACGATGGCAGACACGATCCCGGTCGACTTGCCGCAACTCGCGCAGCCGTTCTCGTGGGCGACCCGCGCGGGCGGGCTGATGTTTACCGGCCACGGCCCGGTCGATGCGTCCGGCGCGATCGCAGGCGACACGATGACGGGGCAGGCGCGCCTCACGCTCGGCAATCTCGCGAAGGCCGTCGCGGCGGCCGGCGCGACGATGGACGACGTCGCGCAGGTGCTCGTCTACCTGTCCGACGTGAAGGCGATGCCCGAATTCGACGCCGAATACCGGCGCCACTTTCGCGAACCGTACCCGAACCGCACGTGCGTGGGCGTGCAGGGCTTCGCGCACCCGGACATGTGCGTCGAACTCGTCGCATACGTGGCGTTGCCGGCGGCACGCGGCTAGCCGGCACGCGACCGCGCGAAGATTGCAGTACCCACGATTACCGACAAGCACCAACACACCCCGACGAACATCAAATATTCAGACAAGGATGGAGACGAAGATGAAGAGTATCAATAGGTTCGCACTACCGACGATTGCCGGCCTGCTCGCCGCGAGCGGCGCGATGGCGCAGAGCAGCGTGACGCTGTACGGCATCGTCGACCAGAGCATTCGCTACACGACGCATGCGAACGCGTCGAACGACGCGAGCGTGCAGATGACCAACGGTGCGATCACCAACAGCCGCTGGGGCCTGAAGGGCAGCGAAGCGCTCGGCGGCGGCCTGACGGCGATCTTCCGGCTCGAGAGCGGCTTCGAGCCGCAGAACGGGCAGCTCGACGGCGCGCTGTTCGGCCGCTACGCGTATGTCGGCCTGGCGAGCGACTGGGGCACCGTGAAGCTCGGCCGGCAGGCGACCGAGGCATTCAACCTGTTCGGCGATCTCGATCCGCTGACGGTCGGCAACTACACGGCCAACATGTGGCCGTACTTCCTCACGCAGGGCCGCGCGAGCAACGTGGTCAGCTACGACGGCACGTTCGGCGGGCTGAACGTCGGCGCGAGCTACGGCTTCGGCGGCGTCGCGGGCAGCCTCGGCGCGAATGCGTACTGGGGCACGCGCGTGTCGTACACGCTCGGCGGACTGATGGTCGGCACGACCTACCAGCAGGTGCGCGACCTGACGAGCCGCGCGCAGCAGGCGTGGGGCGCGGGCGCACGTTACGCGTTCGGCGCGGCGACGCTGTACGCGGGCTATCTCGGCGGCATCGACCGCACCGGCATGCTCGACCGGCAATTGCTGAACGCGCCGGGCCGCGACGTGACCTACGGTGCGTTCGCCGACAATCCGCGCCGCGACGCGATCTTCTATACCGGCGCGAGCGTGACGGTCACGCCGGCGGTTTCGGTGACGGGCGTCGCGTACTACGACGACATCCGCAACGTCAACGGCATCGCCGGTAACGGCGGAAAGCGCTACACGGGCGTGCTCGAGGCCGAGTACGCGCTGTCGAAGGCGACGCAGGTCTACGCGACGGTCGACTACAACCGGGTGACCGGCGGCGCGTTCACCGAAATGCCCGGACGCGGCAACCAGACGGGCATCGCGGCCGGCTTGCGCCACCTGTTCTGAGCATGCGGCGCGCGGTGGCCGGTGCGGTCCGGCACCGGTCCGTGCGCCGTCGACGTTTCGGCCGGACACACGCTTTCGAACGAGGTCATTCGATGCAACCAGAAGGGCAATTCCAGCACATCGCGGCGCGCGAGCAGGGTCTGCGCCGCACACTTTCCGCACGGCAGATGGCGATGATCGCGATCGGCGGTGCGATCGGTACCGGTCTCTTTCTCGGCAGCGGGTTCGCGATCGGCTTCGCGGGCCCGAGCGTGCTCGTCAGCTACGCGATCGGCGCGTTCATCTCGCTGTTGCTGATGGGCTGTCTCGCGGAGATGACGGTCGCGCATCCGACCTCCGGGTCGTTCGGCGCATACGCCGAACATTACGTGAGCCCGTGGGCCGGGTTCCTCGTGCGCTACGCGTACTGGGCGTGCATCGTGCTCGCGGTCGGCACCGAAGTCACCGCGATCGCGCTGTACATGAAGTACTGGTTCCCGGGCGTGCCGGGCTGGCTGTGGATCGTCGGCTTCTCGGCGCTGCTCGTGTTCGTCAACGCGCGCAGCGTCGACGTGTTCGGCGCGGTCGAATACGGCTTCTCGGTCGTGAAGATCGCGGCGATCGTCGGCTTCATCGTGCTCGGCGCGTACGTCGTGTTCGGCAATCCGGCACTGGTCGGCGACGGTGCGGCCCGCGCGGGCTTCCACCATTACACCGGGCACGGCGGCTTTTTCCCGAAGGGCATGTGGGGAACGTGGGTCGCGGTGATCGTGTCGATCTTCAGCTACCTGAGCATCGAGATGATCGCGGTCGCGGCGGGCGAGGCGGAGGATCCCGAGCGCGCGGTGACGCGCGCGTTCCGCTCGACGATCGTGCGGCTCGTGCTGTTCTACCTCGTCACGCTCGCGCTGATGCTCGCGATCGTGCCGTGGACGGCGGCAGGGCGCGACGAGAGCCCGTTCGTGAAGGTGATGGAGGCGATCCACCTGCCGGGCGCGGCCGGGCTGATCAACTTCGTCGTGCTGATCGCCGCGCTGTCCGCGATGAACAGCCAGCTCTACATCACGACGCGGATGATGTTCAGCCTGTCGCGCGCGGGTTATGCGCCGAAGGCACTCGGCCAGGTCGACGCGCGCGGCGTGCCGTTCGGCGCGCTGCTGCTGTCGACGCTCGGCATCGCGCTCGCGACGGTCCTGAGCGTGCTGTACCCGGACGCGTCGTTCACGATCATGATGGCGGTGTCGATGTTCGGCGCGCTGTTCACGTGGATGATGATCTTCGTCACGCATTACTGCTTCCGGCGGCGTCGCGCGGCGCTCGGCCTGCCGGCGCCCGCGTTCCGGATGCGCGGCTTTCCGTTGCTGACGCTGCTCGGCGCGGCGCTGATGCTCGCGGTGATGGTGACGACCTACTTCACGGCCGAATTCCACATGACGCTGATCTTCGGCATTCCGTTCCTGATCGCGCTGTCCGTCGTGTACGCGGTGTGGTACCGGCGCGCGCAGCCGGCGCTGCAGCCGGAAGCGAAGTAACGGGGAAGTGCCGGCGCGAAATGCCGGCGCGCCGGCGCGCCGGCTCAGCCCGCGAGCGCGGGCAGCGCGTCGATCGATGCGCGCACGTAGTCGGCGAAGCGCAGTGCGACCGGTTCGGCGGTGCCGCTGCGCTTCAGTTCGAGCGTGCGCGATTCGAGCGACGCATCCTTCAGCGGCCGGAACGCGAGGCGGTCGCTCTTCACCTGCTGCAGCACGCGCGGCACCAGCGCGATGCCCATGCCGAACTCGATCATCGACAGGATCGTCTGCCACAGCCGCGCCTCGTGACGGATCAGCGGGCTGAATCCCGCGTTCACGCATTGCGCGATGATCAGGTCGTGATAGTGCGGCGCCGCGTCGCGCGGAAACAGGATGAACGGTTCCTCGGCCAGCGTGGCGAGCGCGACCTGACGGCGCCGCGCGAGCGGATGCGCGGCCGGCAGGCAGCAGACGAACGGTTCCGCGTAGACGGGCGCCGATTCGACCTCGGGCGGGCAGTGCCCCCAGTGCGCGTAGCCGAGATCGATCTGGCCGCGCTGGATCGCCTGCACCTGCGCCTGCGTGTTCATCTCGCTCAGCACGATCTCGACGCCCGGGTAATCGGCCTCGAAGCGCCGCACCGCATCGGGCAGCCCGCGATACAGCATCGAATGGACGAAGCCGATCCGCAGCCGGCCCGCGAGGCCGGACGCAGAGCGCACCGTGAGCCGCTCGGCCTCGGCCGCCTGCAGCAGCAGCCGGCGCGCTTCGCCGAGCAGCACCGCGCCCGCGTTGGTCAGCGCGACCGTCTTGTTGGTGCGCGAAAAGAGCTGCACGCCGAGCGCGTCCTCGAACTTGCGGATGTCGAAGCTCAACGCCGGCTGCGAGATGAACAGGCGCTTCGCCGCGCGCCCGAAATGCAGTTCCTCGGCGACCGCCACGAAGTAGCGCAACTGCCTCAGTTCCATGCTGTCTCCTTCCCGCATCGGCATCGATAAGCGTCGTCTATCGTACCGGATAAATCCTGTATTGGACGCTTATCGATCGCGCGCCTACGCTCTGCTGAACGCCTGGCATCAGCCGGCCGCGCCGCCGCCGCGCGGGCGCCGGCCGGTAGCCGGGCCATCCTGGAGACGCATGCATGAACGACATCGCTCGCACGCCGGACACCGGCGCGGCCAACAACATCCCCGATAGCCGGGGCATCAATTTCTTCACGGCCGATCCCGATCTCGGCGCGCTGCTGAAACTGCATCTCGGTGACGCGCGCTACGCGGAACTCGAACCGCAGCTGCACGCGCTCGGCGCGCGCGTGTCGGGCGAGCTCGACGCATGGGCGTCGCGCGCGGACAAGCATCCGCCCGTGCTCGAACACCGCAACCGGCGCGGCGAAGCCGTGCAGCGGATCGACAAGGATCCCGCGTACGTCGCGCTCGAACGCGTCGCATATTCGGAACTCGGGCTTGCGTCGCTGAGCCACCAGCCCGAGGCGGTCGCGCCGCTCGTCAAGTACGCGCTGACGTTCCTGTTCGTGCAGGCCGAATTCGGGCTGTGCTGCCCGGTCAGCATGACCGATTCGCTGACGCGCACGCTGCGCCGCTTCGGCGACCCGGCACTCGTCGAGCGCTATCTGCCGATGCTCGCATCGCGCGATTTCGACACGCTGTTCCAGGGCGCGATGTTCATGACCGAGCAGGCGGCCGGCTCCGACGTCGCGCGCATCGCGACGCGCGCAGTGCGCGAAGCCGACGCGCAGGGCGAGGCGGTGTGGCGCCTCTTCGGCGACAAGTGGTTCTGCTCGAACGCGGACGCCGACCTGGCGATGGTGCTCGCGCGGCCCGACGGCGCACCGGACGGCATCAAGGGGCTCGCGTTGTTCCTGCTGCCGAAGACGCTGCCGGACGGCACGCGCAACCGCTACCGGATCGTGCGGCTGAAGGACAAGCTCGGCAGCCGTTCGATGGCGAGCGGCGAGATCGCGCTCGAAGGCGCGCAGGCATACCTGATCGGCGAGATCGGCCGCGGCTTTCACCAGATGGCGGACATGATCAACATGTCGCGGCTGTCGAACGGCGTGCGCGCGGCGGGCCTGATGCGGCGCGCACTGAACGAGTCGCTGCACGTGGCCGCCCACCGCGCCGCATTCGGCCGCACGCTGATCGAGATGCCGCTGATGCAGCGCCAGCTGATGAAGATGCTGCTGCCCGCCGAGGCCGCGCGCGCGATGTTCATGCAGATCGCGCTGCTGCTGCCGCAGGCGGATGCGGGCGACGAGCAGGCCGCGCGCTGCGTGCGCATCCTGACGCCGCTGATCAAGTTTCGCGCGTGCCGCGACGCACGCCGTGTGACGGGCGACGCGATGGAGGTGCGCGGCGGCACCGGCTACATCGAGGAATGGAGCGATGCGCGCCTCGTGCGCGATGCGCATCTCGGCTCGATCTGGGAAGGCACCAGCAACATCGTCGCGCTCGACGTCGCGCGCGCCGCGCAGCGCGAGCAGGCGCTCGATGCGCTGCGCACGTTCCTCGCCGACCGGCTCGGCGCGGCGCCGCTGCCCGACGCGAGCCGCGCGGCGCTGCGGCGCATTCTCGCGCGCGCGTGCGATGCGCTCGCCGGGGTCGCGGCGGAAGGCGACGACGCGCGCGTGCGGCAGGCCGCGTCGGCGCTGTACTACGCGAGCGCGGCCGTGCTGATGGCATGCGAGGGCGCGCGGCTCGCGCCCGATTACCGGCGCCTCGCGCTCGCGCACCTGATCGTGCGTCACAAGCTGTTGCCGGTTGATCCGCTCGCGCCGGCGTCGCGCGACGACGAGGCAGCGGCGTTCGATGCGTTGCTGCGCGGCACGCCGGTACCGCTCGACATGGCGCTCGACCTGCTGCCGGAGGTCGAACGATGAGCACGACGAAAGCGACGAAAGCGACGAAAGCGACGAAAGCGACACGCGGCGCACTTGACGGCCTGAAGGTCGTCGACCTGAGCCGCGTGCTCGGCGGCCCGTACTGCACGCAGGCGCTCGCCGACCACGGCGCGACGGTGATCAAGATCGAGCCGCCCGACGGCGACGAGACGCGCGGCTGGGGGCCGCCGTTCCTCGGCGACACCGCGTGGTACTTCATGGGCGTGAACCGCAACAAGGAGGGCGTCGCGCTCGACCTGTCCCGCGACGAAGGGCGCGCGATCCTGTGGCGTTTGCTCGAGAGCGCCGACGTGCTCGTCGAGAACTTCAAGCCCGGCACGCTCGCGCGCTGGGGCATGGACTACGCGCGCGACCTGCAGCCGCGTTTCCCGCGCCTGATCCACTGCGCGGTGACGGGCTTCGGCGACGACGGCCCGCTCGGCGGGCTGCCCGGCTACGACGCGGTGATCCAGGCGATGGCCGGGCTGATGAGCATGAACGGCGAGCGCGACGGCGACGCGACGCGCATCGGGCTGCCGATCGTCGACATGGTCACCGGACTCAACGCGCTTGCCGGCATCCTGCTCGCGCTCGCGGAGCGCGAGCAGAGCGGGCAGGGCCAGTCGATCGACATCGCGCTGTACGACTGCGGCGTGTCGCTGCTGCATCCGCACCTGCCGAACTTCTTCGGCTCGGGGCGCGTGCCCGAGCGCAGCGGCAACGCGCACCCGAACATCGCGCCGTACGACAGCTATCGCACGGCCACCGTGCCGATCTTCCTCGCGGTCGGCAACGACCGGCAGTTCGCGCGGCTCGTCGCGCATCTCGGCGCGCCGGCGCTGGCCGGCGATCCGCGCTTCGTCGACAACCGCAGCCGCTGCGCGCACCGGCCCGAACTGAAGGCCGAACTCGAGGCACGGCTCACCGCGCATCCGTGCGAGCCGCTCGCGCGCGACCTGATGGCGGCGGGCGTGCCGTGCGGGCCGGTGCGCACGGTCGCCGACGTTGCGCGCGATCCGCATGCGCTGCATCGCGAGTTGTTCGTCGAGATCGGCGCGTATCGCGGCACCGCATCGCCGATGAAGCTGTCGCGCACGCCGGCGACCTATCGTTCGCCGCCGCCCGCGCTCGGCCGCGACACGCGCGCGGTGCTCGACCGCCTCGGCGTCGATCCCGCGCTCCAGCAGCAGCTGCTCGACGCGGGCGTGCTGAAGGTCGCGCCGGACCCGGCGTGACCGGACGAGTGGCCCTGCAGGTGAGTGACCTGGACCGACAGATCGCGACGTAAAGCGACGTTGGGCAGCGTAAAGCTGCCCCGCGTCGAGCAATCGCTCGTAACGCAACTCCGCCAGCCGGCGGCGCAAGGCCGGCCATCCGGCAACGCGCGCGACAGTCGCGCCGCCGATCACAAACATGGAGACATCGATGAGCCGTCCGCAATCCCCGTCCGCCGCGCAGCCGCGGCCCGGCCGTGCCGCCCTCGCGGCGTTCGTCGGCACCACGATCGAGTGGTACGACTTCTACATCTACGGCACCGCCGCCGCGCTCGTATTCGGCAAGGTGTTCTTTTCGAGCACGATGAATCCCGGCGTCGCGACGCTGCTTGCGTTCGTCACGTTCTGGGCCGGCTTCGCCGCGCGGCCGCTCGGCGGCATCGTGTTCGGGCATCTCGGCGATCGCGTCGGCCGCAAGACCGCGCTCGTGATCACGCTGGTGATGATGGGGCTTGCCACGACCGGCATCGGCCTGTTGCCCGGCTATGCGTCGATCGGCGTGTGGGCGCCCGCGGGCCTCGTCGTGCTGCGCGTGCTGCAGGGCATCGCGGTCGGCGGCGAGTGGGGCGGCGCGGTGCTGATCGCGAGTGAGAACGCGCCGAAGCATCGCAGCATCCTGTATGCGGCGTTCGCGCAGCAGGGTTCGCCCACCGGCAACCTGCTCGCCACCGCTGCCTTCTTCGCGCTGAGCGCGCTGCCGACGCCGTCGTTCCTGATGTGGGGCTGGCGCATTCCGTTTTTGCTGTCGGCGGTGCTCGTGATCATCGGGATGGTGATCCGGCTGCGGCTCGAGGAATCGATCGACATGCAGCGCGTGCTCGCGCGCAAGCGCACGGTGAAGCTGCCGCTGCGCGACGTCGTGCGCGACCACTGGCCCGTCGTGCTGCTCGCGGCCGGCACGCTGCCGGTGATCAACGTCACGTACTTTCGCAGCACGTTCGCGCTGTCGTGGGCGACCAAGGAGCTCGGTTATGCGCAGGGCACGTTCCTCGGCATCCTGTCGATCTCGCTCGTCGTGCAGTTCCTGATGCAGCCGGTCGGCGCGTGGTTCGTGTCGAAGGTCGACATGCGGCGCGCGATGTGCTGGATCCTGATTCCGGAGATCGTGCTGATGCCGGTGATGTTCCATGCGCTCGCGACGCGCTCGTACTGGGTCGCCGTCGCGGGCATGTGCATCTCGACGATTCCGTCGGCGATGTTCTACGGTGCGGTCGGCGGCGTGCTCGCGCGCGTGTTTCCGGCCAACATCCGCTATACGGGCCTGTCGCTCGCGTACCAGCTGAGCGCCCTCGTCGTCGGCGGCGGCACGCCGGTGCTCGCGCAGGCGATCCTGAACGCGACCGGCAGCATCGTCGGCGTCGCGATCGCGTCGGGGCTGTACGCGCTCGTGTCGCTCGCGTGCATGCTCGCGCTGCTGAATCGCACCGGCTACCGCGCGGACGAGCTGTCGACGGCCGAGCGCAGCGATGCGGCCGAGTGGGGCGCCGAAAGTGCGAGCGCTGAAAGTCCGGCCGGCGAGACCACGCAGCCAGGCGAGCGCGGCGCGTTGAAACCGGCGGGGTGAGACGGGGAGGCCGACGTGATTCGGCACGCTGGCGATTCGGTAATGCGGTAATGCGGTAATGCGGTGAGGCGGTAATTCGCCGCTCCGGCGACATCGCGCGCCGGACGGATCGCGCGCCGCATGGCCTCGACTCGCGCCAAATCACGCGTCCCAAAAGCAAACGGCACCGTGCGATCCACGGTGCCGTTTGCCTGGCGGTTGCTTCACTTCGCGACGAGGCCGGCACGGCGGCCATCGCGATGCGCGGTGCTTAGCCTTCCGTCGGCGGCACGTAGCCGGACGCCTGGTCGGCGCCGTCGCCGAAGAAATACTTCTCGGTCTGCTTCATCAGGTACTGGCGCGCGCGCGGGTCGGCCATGTTCAGGCGGTTCTCGTTGATCAGCATCGTCTGCTGCTTGAGCCAGCCTTGCCACGCTTCCTTCGACACGCTTTCGTAGATGCGCTTGCCGAGTTCGCCCGGCAGCGGCGGGAAATCGAGACCTTCGGCTTCCTTGCCGAGCTTCGCGCATTGGATCATTCGAGCCATCGTGTACTTCTCCTGTAATCGGTCTGGGGGAGGGCAGTCGTGCCTGCGCTCAGAGCTGCTTCATCAGCACGAGCGACTTGCGCTGCCAGTTGTAGAGTTTGCGGCGGTCTTCCGGCAGGTCGTCGACGCTGACCTTGACGAAGCCGCGCTTGAGGAACCAGTGCTCGGTGCGCGTCGTGAGCACGAAGATGTGCGTGAGGCCGCGCGCGCGGGCGCGCTGCTCGATGCGCTTGAGCAGGCGTTCGCCGTCGCCCGAGCCCTGCGCTTCCGGCGCGACCGTCAGGCACGCCATCTCGCCGATCTTTTCCTGCTGGTACGGATACAGCGCCGCGCAGCCGAACAGCACGCCATCGTGCTCGATCACCGAGAAGTGGTCGATGTCGCGTTCGATCTGGTGGCGGCCGCGCCGCACCAGCGTGCCGTCCGACTCGAGCGGCTCGATCAGCGACAGGATGCCGCCGACGTCGTCCGGCGTCGCTTCGCGCAGGCTCTCGAGGTTCTCGTACGAGATCATCGTGCCGACGCCGTCGTGCAGGAACAGTTCGAGCAGCATGCTGCCGTCGAGCGACTGCGGAATCAGGTGGGCCCGGGTCACGCCGCCGCGGCACGCGCGGATCGAGTGCTTCAGGAAGAACGCGTCGTCGCCCTGGATGTTGCCCGAATCGAGCAGTTCGGCGGCCGCGTCGAGCGACATTTCGCGGATCAGCCCGCCTTCGTCGTCGACGATGCCGGGCGCTTCGGTCAGGAAGATGATTTTGTCGGCGCGCAGCGCGATCGCGGCGGCCGATGCGACGTCTTCCATCGACAGGTTGAACGCCTCGCCGGTCGGCGAGAAGCCGAGCGGCGACAGCAGCACGAGCTTGCGGCTCGCGAGCGAATGACGGATCGATTCGGCGTCGATCTTGCGCACGATGCCCGTGTGCGCGAAATCGACCCCGTCGAGAATCCCCACCGGCCGGGCGGTCACGAAGTTGCCGGACACGACGCTGATGTGCGCGTGCGCCATCGGCGAGTTCGGCAGACCCTGGCTGATCGCGGCCTCGATGTCGAGACGCACTTCGCCGGCCGCTTCCTTCGCGGATTCGAGCGCGCGCGCATCCGTGATGCGCAGCCCGTGCGAAAACTCGGATTCGACACCATGCAGGCTCAGCTGCTCCTCGACCTGCGGCCGCGAGCCGTGCACCAGCACGATCTGGATGCCCATCGCCTGCAGGAGCGCGATGTCGGACACGAGCGCGTTCAGCAGGCCCTGCTGCACCACCTCGCCGCCGAACCCCACGACGAACGTGCTGTTGCGGAACTTGTGGATATAGGGCGCGACGGAACGCATCCAGTCGACAAACTGCGCGTGGCTGGCGGCCGAATCGTCGGCGGCCGGCGGCGTCGCGGCGCCGGTCTGGGCGGGAGGGAGGTCGGTTTGGGAATTCATGGGCGGGATTATAATGCGCCCCCATGTCGAATGTACCTAAAAGTCCCGCGCCGACGCGGGCCAAAGCGCCGTCGGCGAAGCACCCGGATGGTGCGGCCGACGCGCGTCAGCAGCAGGGCCAGCAGCCGCGCCAGCAGCAGGAAAAGCCGGCGGGCAAGCCGGCCCACGCGCCGCGCGGCGACGAACGGCGTGGCGATGCGCGCCAGCCGTCCGCGAAGGGCGCACCGCAGGCCGCCGGCGAGCGCGCTCCGCGCCGCGAGCGTCCGCCGCGCGCCACCGTCGCGCCGAATCCCGTTCCGCCGATCACTTACCCCGAAAGCCTGCCGGTGTCGGGCAAGCGCGACGAAATCGCGCGCGCGATCGCCGGTCATCAGGTTGTCATCGTCTGCGGCGAGACGGGTTCGGGCAAGACCACGCAGCTGCCGAAGATCTGTCTCGATCTCGGCCGCGGCCTCGGCGCCGGCGGCACGGGCCTGATCGGCCATACGCAGCCGCGGCGCCTGGCCGCATCGTCGACCGGCCGCCGGATCGCCGAGGAACTCGGCACGCCGTTCGGCGAGGTGGTCGGCTACAAGGTGCGCTTCACCGACAATCTCGCGCCGGGCGCGTCCGTCAAGCTGATGACGGACGGTATCCTGCTCGCCGAGACGCAGACCGATCCGCTGCTGAAGGCGTACGACACGCTGATCATCGACGAGGCGCACGAGCGCAGCCTGAACATCGACTTCCTGCTCGGCTACCTGAAGGAGATCCTGCCGCGGCGGCCCGACCTGAAGCTGATCGTCACATCCGCGACGATCGACGCCGATCGCTTCGCGCGCCATTTCGGCACCGACGAGCGCCCGGCACCCGTGATCGAGGTGAGCGGGCGGTTGTATCCGGTCGAGATGCGCTATCGCCCGGTGGCCGAGGATCGCCCGGCGGTGAAAAACGCCGAAGGCACGGGCGGCCGCGACCGCGTGAAGACCGCGCGCGAGGCCGAGCGCGACCTGATGGACGCGATCGTCGACGCGGTCGACGAACTGTGCCGCGAAGGCCCCGGCGACGTGCTGGTGTTCCTGCCCGGCGAGCGCGAGATCCGCGAGGCGGCCGAGGCGCTGCGCAAGCACCATCCGCCGCACACCGAGATCCTGCCGCTGTTCGCGCGGCTGTCGGCGGCCGACCAGGACAAGGTGTTCAAGGCGTCGAACGCGCGCCGCATCGTGCTCGCGACCAACGTGGCCGAAACCTCGCTGACGGTGCCGGGCATCCGCTACGTCGTGGACACCGGCCTCGCGCGCGTGAAGCGCTATTCGTACCGGAACAAGGTCGAGCAGCTGCAGGTCGAGTCGATCTCGCAGGCCGCCGCGAACCAGCGCGCGGGCCGCTGCGGCCGGGTGGCCGACGGCGTCTGCATCCGCTTGTACGAGGAAAGCGACTACCAGGCGCGCGCGCGCTTCACCGATCCGGAAATCCTGCGCTCGTCGCTCGCGTCGGTGATCCTGCGGATGAAATCGCTGCACCTGACTGCGATCGAATCGTTCCCGTTCCTCGAGCCGCCGCCCGGCCGCGCGATCGCGGATGGCTACCAGCTGCTCAACGAACTCGGCGCGGTCGACGACGACAACGCACTGACGCCGCTGGGCCGCGAACTCGCGCGGCTGCCGCTCGATCCGCGCGTCGGCCGGATGATTCTCGCCGCGCGCGACCAGCAGTCGCTGCGCGAGGTGCTGATCATCGCGAGCGCGCTGTCCGTGCAGGACCCGCGCGACCGGCCGATCGAAGCGCAGGAGCAGGCCGACCAGGCGCACCGCCGGTTCGCCGACGAGCGCTCCGAATTCCTGCAGTGGCTGAAGATCTGGGCGTGGTTCGAAGAGGCCGTCGCGCACAAGAAGTCGAACCGCCAGCTGATCGACGCGTGCCGGCAGAATTTCCTGTCGCACCTGCGGCTGCGCGAATGGCGCGACGTCCATTCGCAGCTGCTGACGGTCGTGCGCGAACACGGCTGGCGCCTCAACGAGGTCGAGGCGACCTACGAGCAGGTGCATCTGGCCCTGTTGACGGGCCTGCTCGGCAACCTCGGCATGAAGGCCGACGACGATCCGCACTACCTCGGCGCGCGCGGGATCAAGTTCTACCTGTGGCCGGGCTCCGCGCTCGCGAAGAAGGCCGGCCGCTGGGTGATGGCGGCCGAACTCGTCGAGACGAGCCGGCTGTACGCGCGCTGCCTCGCGAAGATCGAGCCGGAGTGGGTCGAGAAGATCGGCGCGCACCTGCTGAAGAAATCGCTGTCGGAGCCGCATTGGGAAAAGCGTCCCGCGCAGGTCAGCGCGTTCGAGCGCGCGACGCTGTACGGGCTGCCGATCTACCACCGCCGGCGCGTCGCGTTCGGCAAGCAGGACCCGGCGCGGGCGCGCGAGCTGTTCATCCGCGGCGCGCTGGTCGAAGGTGAATTCGACACGAAGCTGCCGTTCTTCGCGCACAACCGCAAGCTGCTCGCCGACATCGAGCAGCTCGAGCACAAGTCGCGCCGGCAGGACGTGCTGGTCGACGACGAGCTGATCTACGCGTACTACGACCAGGCGATTCCGGAAGGAATTCACACGGGCGTCGCGTTCGAGCGCTGGTATCGGGATGAAGTGAAGAAGGGCGGCCAGGCGGAGGACAAGCAGCGCCTGCTGTACCTGTCGCGCGACGACCTGATGCGCCACGAGGCGGCTGGCGTCACGACCGAGCTGTTTCCGAAGCGCGCGACGATGGCCGGCGTCGAGATGGCGCTGACCTACCACTTCGAGCCCGGCACGCCGCGCGACGGCGTGACGCTCGCGGTGCCGCTGTACGCGCTGAACCAGGTCGACGCGCGCCGCTGCGAATGGCTCGTGCCGGGGATGCTGAAGGAAAAGGTGCAACTGCTGCTGAAGTCGCTGCCGCAGAAGCTGCGCCGGCATTGCGTGCCGCTGCCCGAGTACGCAGCCGGCTTCGTCGAGCGCACGGGCCGCGAGCGCTTCGGCGCGGGCGGGCTCGTCGAGGCGCTGATCGCCGACGTGCGCGGCGAGACGCAGGTCGCGATGAAGACGGCCGACTTCAAGCTCGAGACGCTGCCCGCTCACCTGTTCATGAACTTCAAGGTGATCGACGAGCACGGCCGCCAGCTCGCGATGGGGCGCAATCTCGCGCAACTGCGCCAGGAACTCGGCGCGCAGGCGCAGCAGCAGTTCCAGAAGATCGCGGCGGCGTCGACGATCGCTCCCGGCGGCGAAGCCGGCGCGGACGACGCAGGTGCCACGCCGGCGCCGGCCGCCACGGCAGGTTCCGCGGCTTCGGCGGCGAAGGGCGGCAAGCCGGGCAAGGGCGTCGCACCGCACACGGCCGCCCCGGCGGAAGCCGGCGCGACCGCGCTGTACGAGAACCTGACGACGTGGAACTTCGGCAAGCTCCCCGAGCTGCTGGAGATCCGCCGGCGCGGCCAGACGCTGTACGGCTATCCGGCGCTCGTCGATCGCGGCACGCATTGCGACGTCGAGGTGTTCGACTCGCCGGAGGAGGCCGCGCGGATCCACCGGGCCGGCTTGCGGCGGCTGTTCGCGCTGCAGCTGAAGGAGCCGATCAAGTTCCTCGAGAAGAACCTGCCGGGGCTGCGCGAGATGGCGATGCAGTACATGTCGCTCGGCACGCAGGACGAGCTGCGCGACCAGCTGATCGACACGGCGCTCGACCGCGCGTGCCTGCAGGATCCGCTGCCCGACGACGACGCGAGCTTCCACGCGCGTCGCGACGAAGGCCGCAGCCGCCTGAACCTGCTCGCGCAGGAGATCGCGCGGCTCGTCGGGCAGATCCTCGCCGAATACGCGGGGCTCGCGAAGAAGCTCGCGCAGGCCAAGCCGTTCGCGCAGGCCCACGCGGATCTGCAGCAGCAGCTCGCCGCGCTGGTCGGCAAGCGCTTCGTGATCGACACGCCTTACGTGCAGCTTGCACACTTCCCGCGCTACCTGAAAGGCATCGCGCTGCGGATCGACAAGCTGAAGGCCGACCCGGCGCGCGACGCGAAGCAGTCCGGCGAGCTGCTGCCGCTCGTCCAGCAGTACCAGCGCGCGGTGTCGCAGCGCGGCGGCGTCGCCGACCCGCGGCTCGCGGAATTCCGCTGGCTGCTGGAGGAACTGCGAATTTCGCTGTTCGCGCAGGAACTGCGCACGCCGATGCCTGTCTCTGTCAAGCGTCTGCACAAGGTCTGGGAGTCGATGCAGCGCTAGCGTAACGGCGGTTGTCCGGGCCCGCACCGGCGGCTGGCCCGGCCGGCCGCGCGGCGCCTGCCGCGGCAGGCCGCACGGCGGCCGCGGCGTGCGTCGAAGTGGCGCAGGGCCGACTTCCGTCAACCGGCAGGGCCGGTCGAGCGTTTTACAATCACTGCTGTTCCACGACGTGAGTCTTCATGCGCACTTTCCTTTCCTTCGGCCGCACGCTTGCGCTGGCCGCCGCCGTGCTGGCGCCTGCCGCGCACGCGAATAACGTGATCATCCTCAATTCGGCCGAAGCGACGCTTTCCCTGATCGACCAGCAGACCCGCCAGGTCGTCGGCACGATGCCGACCGGCAAGGAGCCGCACCACCTGATGGCGACGCCGGACAATTCGTCGCTGATCGTCGCGAATTCGGTCTCGAACAGCCTGATGTTCGTCGATCCGAAGACGGGCAAGCTGCAGCGCACGGTCGAAGGCATCGAGGATCCGTACCAGCTCGGCTTCTCGCCCGACAACAAGTGGTTCGTGTCGACCGGGTTGCGCCTCGACCGGCTCGACATCTACAGCTACGACGGCCGCGACCTGCATCTCGTGAAGCGCTTGCCGCTCGCGGTGATGCCGAGTCACATCGCGTTCACGAAGGACAGCAAGACCGTGCTCGTGTCGCTGCAGGTGTCCGGCGAGATCGCGGCGGTCGACCTCGCGACGCAGACGGTCAAGTGGAAGATGCCGGTCGGCAACGTGCCGGCGGGCCTGTGGATGACGCCGGACGACAAGTACCTGCTGGTCGGCATGACGGGCGCCGATTACGTCGCGGTCGTCGACTGGCGCAATCAGAAGGTCGTGAAGACCATCCAGACCGGCAAGGGCGCGCACAACTTCCGCTCGCTCGCGGACGGCACGCACGTCGCGATCACGAACCGGGTCGCGAACACGATCAGCATCATCGACGAGAACACGCTCACCAAGGTCGGCGACATCACCGGCCTGCTGCCGGGCCCGGACGACATGGAGCTGTCCGCCGACAAGAAGACGCTGTGGGTGACGTTCCGCTTCGCGAAGAAGGTCGGGATCATCGACCTGGCCTCGCGCAAGCTGGTGCAGACGATCTCCGTCGGCCGTTCGCCGCACGGCATCTACTTCTACGACCGCGCGCCGTGGAAGGCTGCGAACGGCGCGTGACGGGCGGAGGCGGACGATGCTGCACCTGATCGATGCGTTCGTGTCGGACATCCAGACCTGGCTGTACGTCGACGTCGTGCAGCCGCTCCTCTTCAAGTTCAACCTGATGGACTATGACGAGGACACCTACGACGCGCTGTACTGGGTGATCATCGGCGCGCTCCAGATGGTGCTGATGTTCGCGCTGCTGCGCCCGCTCGAGGCGCTCGCGCCCGTCGAGCGCTGGAAGAACCGCCGCGCGGTGCGGGTCGACGTGATCTATACCGCGATCTCGAAGCTCGGCATCTACACGCTGTTCTTCTTCTTCGCGCTGCAGCCGGTGTTCGACCGCCTCCAGGCGTGGCTGCGCCTGCACGGCGTTGCGAACGTCAACCTCGATTATCTGTGGCCGGGCGTGACCTCGCGGCCGATCGTCGCGTTCGCGATCTACCTCGTCGTGCTCGACTTCGCCGGCTACTGGTATCACCGCTGGCAGCACAAGTTCGGCATCTGGTGGGAGCTGCACGCGGTGCATCACAGCCAGCGGCAGATGTCGTTGTGGTGCGACGACCGCAACCACCTGCTCGACAACGTGCTGCAATCGTGTTTCTTCGCGGCGATCGCGCTCGTGATCGGCGTGACGCCGTCGCAGTTCGTCGTGCTGACCGCGGTCACGAACTTCGTGCAGAGCATCCAGCATACGAATGCGCGGCTGTCGTTCGGCTGGCTCGGCGAGCGGCTGCTCGTGAGCCCGACCTTCCACCGGCGCCACCACGCGGTCGGCTACGGCCACGAAGGCACCAAGTACGGCTGCAACTTCGGCGTGCTGTTCCCGTGGTGGGACATGATGTTCGGCACCGCGTCGTGGAACCGCACAGTCGAGCCGACTGGCATCCGCGAGCAGGTCGAAGGCGTGTCCTACGGCGAAGGCTTCTGGGCGCAGCACGGCCTCGCGTTCGTGCGGATCTTCCGGCGCCTCTTTCCCGCGAAGCGCGGCGCGGCGTCGGCCTGAGCGCGTCACTTTCCCGTTGAACGGCTTTCCCGCACGGCCCGCATGCGCTTTGGCGCCTGCGGGCCGTGTGGTTTATCCTTTTCCCGTTTTTCATCGTCGATACAGGTTCGCATGAACGACTTGCTGCGCTCCTTCGTCCGGGCGTTCGCCAGCGCGCTGCACCCGCGCATGCTGTGGCTCACCCTGATGCCGTTCGTCGTCTCCGCGCTGCTGTGGGGCGTCGTGCTGTGGTTCTCGTGGCAGACGCTGATCGACGCCGCGCGCGGCGCGCTCGACGGCTTCGTGCTGACCGCGGCGCTGTACCGCGCGTTTGACGCGCTCGGGATGTCGCAGCTGCATGCGGTCGTCGCGCCGTTCGTCGTCGTGTCGCTCGCGATTCCGCTGATCGTGCTGACCGTGCTGCTGCTGATCGCGACGATCTCGATGCCGGTCGTGATCAGGCATCTGTCGAACCGGCAGTTCGCCGCGCTGGAGGCGAAGCGGGGCGGCACGTTCTTCGGCAGCGTGTTCAATTCGCTCGGCGCGGCGATCGTGGGCGTCGTGCTGCTCGTCGTCACGATTCCGCTGTGGCTGATCCCGCCGTTCTTCGCGTTGTTGCCGCCGGTGATCTGGGGCTGGCTCACGTACCGCGTGATGACCTACGACGCGCTCGCGCAGCACGCGAGCCGCGACGAACGCCGCGCGCTCGTGCGCCAGCATCGCTGGCCGCTGATCGGCATCGGCGTCGCGACCGGGCTGCTCGGCACCGTGCCGACCTTCGTGTGGGTGTCGTCGGTCTGGATGATGGTGCTGTTTCCGTTCGTGGCGGCGGCCATGATCTGGGTTTACGCTTTCATCCTCGTCTTCTCGGCGCTGTGGTTCGGGCACTATTGCCTGCGCGCGCTGGACGACCTGCGTGCGAGTTCGCGCGCCACCGCAATCGACATGGGGCAGGCATGAGCATCGGCATCATCATCATCGGCGACGAAATCCTTTCGGGCCGCCGGCAGGACAAGCATCTGGCGAAGGTCATCGAACTGCTCGGCGCGCGCGGCCTCGCGCTCGACTGGGCCGAATACGTCGGCGACGATCCGGCGCGGATCACCGCGACGCTCGCGCGCGCGATCGCGTCGGGCGACATCGTGTTCTCCACGGGCGGGATCGGCGCGACGCCGGACGACCACACGCGCCAGTGCGCGGCCGCCGCGCTCGGCGTGCCGCTCGTGCTGCATCCGGAAGCGAAGGCGCTGATCTCGGCGCGCATTCGCGAGACGCACACCGATGCGGCCACGCCGGTCGACTTCGAATCGCCGGAAAACCAGCATCGCTTCAACATGGGCGTGTTCCCGGCGGGCGCGACGATCATCCCGAACGGCTATAACCGGATTCCCGGTTTCTCGGTCGGCGATCTCCATTTCGTGCCGGGCTTCCCGGTGATGGCGTGGCCGATGATCGAATGGGTGCTCGACACGAAGTACCGGCATCTCCATCATGCGACGCCGCACGCGGAGCGCTCGCTGTACGTGTTCGAACTGCCGGAGTCGACGCTCACGCCGCTGATGGAGAAGATCGAGCGCGATTTCCCGAGCGTGCGCGTGTTCAGCCTGCCGAGCGTCGGCGATGCCGAGCGCGGCGGGATCTATGCGCGCCGGCATATCGACCTCGGCGTGAAGGGCGAGCCGGAGGCGGTCGCGGCCGCGTTCGTGAAGCTGCGCGAAGGCGTGCACCTGCTCGGCGGCGACGTGGTCGAACCGGAGACGCCGCGCGCCTGAAGGCCTGAAGGCCGCGCGCGTCGATCGCGCATGCGGGCCGTTGAACGGCCCCGCAAAAACCACGGGCCGCGCAACGCGGCCCGTCATCGGGATGTCATCGCCCGGCTCGACGATGTGGCAGTCGGGCGTGCCTGGGCGGATGCGCCGTCAGGCGCCGATCCACGGCAGTTTCCGGAAGCACCAGCCGTCGACCGTCTTGCGGTGGCCTTCGGCATCCTTGCCGCCCTCGAAGCCTTCGAGCAGGTCGAAGGCCTTCGTGAAGCCGGCCTGCGTCGACGCGACCGCGGCGAGCTTCGAACGCGCGGCGCTGCGGCACAGGAACAGGATCGGCGTATCGGCCGGGAGGGCCGCTTTCAGTTGATCGATGAATTCGGCGTTCGGCACGCCGCCCGGATAGCGCGTCCATTCGAGGTGCAGGTACTGGCCGTCGCCGACGAGCGGGCGGCCGATCCAGTCGAGCTCGGCGCGGGTGCGCACGTCGACGAGGCGTGCCGACGGGTCGAGCTGCAGCAGTTCGAATGCCTCGGCCGGCAGCAGGGCGCCGGCATAGTTGAGCGCGCCTTGGGCGCGGCGTTCTTCGGCCTTCGCGTAAAGCTGGTCGAGCGTACTCATGGCAGGAGGTCTCCGTATCGGTCAAACGAACATTCTAGCGCGGCGCCGCCGCGCGGATGTCCGCGTGCCCGGCGGCGCATGCACCGCCCACGCGCTCACCAAAAGAGTGCAGAATGGCACGAATGCACCAAAAAGATTCGTCGACGCCGTCGCCTCCCCGGGATTGCACCGTTGCGGTGCGCAGGCGCCGCCGCCGGTGCGGCGCCCGGCCCCGGAATCGCGCAGCCGGGCCCCGCTACGGCGCGGGTCGGCGTGATTCGCGCCGGTTTTGCGATGGTTGGCACGGAAGCTGCTATATAGAATTCGGTCGACCCGGGGCACGCTGCGCCAAAGCCAGACTCCGGGCAGCTCGATAAACGAGGCGGTTCCCAGTCCGCCGGAATTGTTCAATCAGGAGAAGAGGTTATGAGTAAAACCGTCGCCGACGTCATGCAGCTCGTGAAGGACGAGGACGTCAAGTTTGTCGATTTCCGCTTCACGGATACGCGCGGCAAGGAACAGCACGTGTCGGTGCCGGTTTCGGCGTTTGACGAAGACAAGTTCGAAAGCGGCCATGCATTCGACGGCTCGTCGATCGCCGGCTGGAAGGGCATCGAGGCGTCGGACATGCTGCTCATGCCGGATCCGAGCGCCGCATTCGTCGACCCGTTCTATGAAGAGTCGACCCTCGTGCTGACCTGCGACGTGGTCGAGCCGGCCGACGGCAAGGGCTACGAGCGCGACCCGCGTTCGCTCGCGAAGCGCGGCGAAGCGTACCTGAAGAGCACGGGCATCGGCGACACCGCCTACTTCGGTCCGGAACCGGAATTCTTCATTTTCGACTCGGTCCAGTGGAACACGGACATGTCGGGCTGCTTCGTGAAGATCAACTCGGAAGAAGCACCGTGGTCGTCGGCCAAGGAATTCGAAGGCGGCAACACGGGCCACCGTCCGGGCACGAAGGGCGGCTACTTCCCGGTCGCGCCGGTCGACACGTTCCAGGACATGCGTTCGGAAATGTGTCTGCTGCTCGAACAGCTCGGCATCCCGGTCGAAGTGCACCACCACGAAGTGGCGGGCCAGGGCCAGAACGAAATCGGCACGAAGTTCTCGACGCTGGTGCAGCGCGCCGACTGGACGCAATGGTCGAAGTACATCATCCACAACGTCGCGCACTCGTACGGCAAGACGGCGACGTTCATGCCGAAGCCGGTCGTCGGCGACAACGGTTCGGGCATGCACGTTCACCAGTCGATCTGGAAGGACGGCCAGAACCTGTTCGCGGGTAACGGCTACGCGGGCCTGTCGGAACTGGCGCTGTTCTACATCGGCGGCATCATCAAGCACGCCCGTGCGCTGAACGCGATCACGAACCCGACGACGAACTCGTACAAGCGTCTGGTCCCGCACTTCGAAGCACCGGTCAAGCTCGCGTACTCGGCGCGCAACCGTTCGGCATCGATCCGCATTCCGCACGTGTCGAACCCGAAGGGTCGCCGTATCGAAACGCGCTTCCCGGATCCGATGGCGAACCCGTACCTGTGCTTCACGGCGCTGATGATGGCCGGCCTCGACGGGATCCAGAACAAGATCCATCCGGGCGAAGCCGCGGACAAGAACCTGTACGACCTGCCGCCGGAAGAGGACGCAAAGATCCCGACCGTCTGCGCAGGCCTCGACCAGGCACTGGAAGCGCTCGACAAGGATCGCGAGTTCCTGACGCGCGGTGGCGTGTTCACCGACGGCATGATCGATGCGTACCTCGCGCTGAAGGAGCAGGAGCTGGCGAAGTTCCGCATGACGACGCATCCGATCGAGTTCGAGATGTACTACTCGCTGTAATCGGCGATGGCGCTTCGATTCAGCGCCGTCATGCCGGTTCGTTCCCGTCGCGTGGCCTGCGGCGGGAACCGCGGAGTCTGAAGGGGGACGGCGTCCAGCCGTCCCTTTTTTGTTCCGAAAATTTCCAATTTCCGACCCGGTAACGCGCGACGACACGCACGATGGCTCTGAAGAATCTCATCAAGGCGAAGACGGGGCAGCCCGAGCGACTGACGGAAGACGAGCGGCTCGCGCGCTCGGGCCTGCTTGCGGGGCTGGAAGCGCTGCCGACGGCCGTGATCGTGCTCGACCGCAAGACGCTGCGGGTCGCGTTCGCGAACCCGTCCGCGGAGGCGATGCTCGACATCTCGCGCCGGCAGCTCGCGCAGCGGCCGTGGGGCGAGATTTTCCCGAATGCGAACGAACTCGCGTCGACGATCACCGCGATCGGCCAGGAGCGCTTTCACGCGACGCATCTCGATACCGTGCTCGACCGGCCCGGCCGCGAGCCGCTGCACGTGCATGCGATCGTCGGCTTCCTCGAGACCGTGCCCGATTTCGTGCTCGTCGAGCTGTTCGAGAACGAACGGCAGTCGCGCACCGATCGCGAGGAGCGCATCCACGACCTGACCGCGGTCAACAAGCAACTGATCCGCAACCTCGCGCACGAGATCAAGAACCCGCTCGGCGGCATTCGCGGCGCAGCCCAGCTGCTCGAATTCGAACTGAGCGGGCGCGAGCGCGGCGAGTTGCGCGAATACACGCAGGTGATCATCAAGGAGTCCGACCGCCTGCAGACGCTCGTCGACCGGTTGCTGGAGCCGCATCGGCATCCGCACATCGTCGGCGACGTGAACATTCATGAAGTATGCGAACGCGTGCGCGCGGTGATGCTCGCGGAATTTCCGCGCGGGCTCACCATCGAGCGCGACTACGACGTGAGCGTGCCGGACTTGCGCGGCGACAAGGAGCAGCTGATCCAGGCGCTGCTGAACATCGTGCGCAACGCGGCGCAGGCGCTGCGCGAGCGGATCGCGCAGGGCGACGCGAAGATCGAGCTGCGCACGCGTATCGCACGCAAGGTGACGATCGCGAAGCGCCTGTACAGGCTGGCACTGGACTTGCACGTGGTCGACAACGGGCCCGGCATTCCGGAGGAGATCCGCGACCGGATCTTCTACCCGCTCGTGTCCGGGCGCGACGACGGCAGCGGCCTCGGCCTCACGCTCGCGCAGACGTTCGTGCAGCAGCACGACGGGATGATCGAGGTCGAGAGCCGGCCCGGTCGTACCGAATTTCAGATCCTGCTGCCGCTCGATCATTGAGCGGCGGCATGGCGATTCACCGGATTCACCCATACCTGACCGACCTATGAAGCCGATCTGGATAGTAGACGACGATCAATCGATCCGCTGGGTGCTCGAAAAGGCACTCGCCCGGGACAGCTTCGCGACGAAGAGCTTCGCGAACGTGCGCGACGCGCTGGCCGCGCTCGACCACGAGACGCCGCAGGTGCTCGTGTCCGACATCCGGATGCCGGGCGGCTCCGGCCTCGAGCTGTTGCAGGCGATGCACGAGCGCCTGCCGGGCCTGCCCGTCATCATCATGACGGCGTTCTCCGATCTCGACAGCGCCGTCGCGGCGTTTCAGGGCGGCGCGTTCGAATATCTCGCGAAGCCGTTCGACGTCGACAAGGCGGTCGAGCTGATTCGCCGCGCGGTCGAGGAGAGCTTGCGCGGCGGCGCGCCGCAGGACGAGCGTGTGGCCGAAGCGCCCGAGATGCTCGGCCAGGCGCCCGCGATGCAGGACATGTTCCGCGCGATCGGCCGCCTGTCGCACTCGGCCGCGACCGTGCTGATCACCGGCGAGTCGGGCACCGGCAAGGAGCTCGTCGCGCGGGCGCTGCACCGTCACAGCCCGCGGGCCAACGGGCCGTTCATCGCGCTGAATACCGCGGCGATTCCGAAGGACCTGCTCGAATCCGAACTGTTCGGCCACGAGCGCGGCGCGTTCACCGGCGCGCAGACGACGCGCCAGGGCCGCTTCGAGCAGGCCGAGAACGGCACGCTGTTCCTCGACGAAATCGGCGACATGCCGTTCGACCTGCAGACGCGCCTGTTGCGCGTGCTGTCGGACGGCCAGTTCTATCGGGTCGGCGGCCACAACCCGCTGCGCGCGAACGTGCGCGTGATCGCCGCGACGCACCAGAATCTCGAGTCGCGCGTGCGGCAGGGGCTGTTCCGCGAGGACCTTTACCACCGGCTCAACGTGATCCGGCTGCGGCTGCCGCCGCTGCGCGAACGCAGCGAGGACATCGCGCTGCTCACGCGCCACTTCCTGCAGAAGAGCGCGCGCGATCTCGGCGTCGAGCCGAAGCGCGTGTCCGACGAAGCGCTCGCGTATCTGACGTCGCTCACGTTTCCGGGCAACGTGCGTCAGCTCGAGAATCTCGCGAACTGGCTGACCGTGATGGCGCCCGCGCAGACGGTCGAGATCAAGGACCTGCCGCCCGACCTCGTGCCGGCAGGCGCGCCGGTGACGGCGACGGCCGACGGCGCGGATGCGCACGCCGGCACCGGCGTGGGCGGTGGCGACATCGCGCGCGTGCAGCCGGCGGCGGGAGCGTCGTTGACGGCAGCCCCCGTCGCGGCCGCGCCGAATGGCGCGCCGGCCGGCTATCCGATGTGGGAAAGCGGGCTGCGCACGGAAGTCGCGCGGCTATTGCGCGAGAATTCGGCCGACGTGATGGACGAGCTCGCGCGCCGCTTCGAGGCGGCCGTGATCCGCGAGGCGCTCGATTTCACGCGCGGCCGCAAGGTCGAGGCGGCGGAGAGGCTCGGCATCGGCCGCAACACGATCACGCGCAAGATCCAGGAACTGCATCTGGAGCCGTAAAGCCTCTGTCGCGGCATGCGCGTGCGTCGCGCATGCCGCGATCGGACATAATCGCGGTTTGCCGTCACGTGCGCTCCCGTCATGTCCGATTCCTTCCGCTGGCCCGCCGGGGCCGATCCCTTCCGTTTTCTCGAAGCGCTCGACAGCAAGCGTGCCCGTGCGTGGGTCGACGAGCAGAACGCGCGCACACGGGTCGCGCTGCGCGACGACGACGCGTATCGCGCGCTGACCGCGCGGCTCGCGCAGGCGTATCTGCCGCGCGAACGCCCGGTGATTCCGACCCGCTGGCGCGACTGGGCGTACGACCTGTGGCAGGACGATCTCCATCCGAAGGGACTGTGGCGCCGCGCGCGCTGGGACGACTGGCGCGCGGGCCGGCCCGAGTGGGAAACGCTGCTCGACGTCGACGCGCTCGGCGCGCAAGAGGGCGAGTCGTGGGTGTTCGAGCAGGACGCGATCCTGTACCCGGACGGCGACCGCGCGCTGCTGTCGTTGTCGCCGGGCGGCGCCGACGCGGTCGTCGTGCGCGAATTCGACCTCGTGCAGCGCCGTTTCGTCGACGGCGGCTTCACGATCGACGTGCCCGGGAATCACACGATAGGCTGGATCGACCGCGATACCGTCTACGTGAGCTGGGATCGCGGCGAGGCGCATGCGACCGCCGCCGGCTATCCGTACGAAGCGCGCCGCTGGGTACGCGGCACGCCGCTCGCCGATGCGCCGGTGGTGTTCCGCGGCGAACCCGACGACATCAGCGCGGGCGCCGGGTTCGATCCGATCGACGGCCGCCACGTCGCGTGGCGCAGCGTCGATTTCTTCGACGTGCATGCATACCGGCTGACCGACGCGGGCGAGTGGGCGCGCTACGACGTGCCGACGCACGTCGAGGTCGGTTTCTGGGAAGGCTGGCTGATGCTGGAGCCGCGGCTCGACTGGGACTGCGGCGGCGTGCGTCACGCGGGCGGCTCGCTGCTCGCGATCCGCGAGCAGGCGTTCCTCGCCGGGTCGCGCGAACTCACGACGCTGTTCGAGCCGCGACCGACGACGTCCGCCTGCACGTGGACGCACACGCGCACGATGCTGATCGCGAGCTGGCTCGACGACGTGCACAACCGCACGATGCTGTGGCAGCCGCGCCAGGGTGAGGACGGCGCGTGGACGTGGCACGCGCGGCCGTTCGAATGGCCGGGCGACGCGCAGATCGACGTCGAGCCGGTCGAGTCGACGCTGAACGACGACGTGTACGTGGACGTCGACACCTATCTCGATCCGCCCGAATGCTGGCTCGCCGATCTGGCCGACCGCGCGGCCGATGCGCCGTCGCGTCGCGTGCTGCTCGACCGGCCGCCGGTGCGATTCGATGCGGCCGGGCTCGTCGTGCGTCGCGCGAATGCCCGCTCGCGCGACGGCACGGTCGTGCCGTACACGCTGATCGGGCCGCGTGATGCGCTCGATGGCCTGGCGCATCCCGACGGCAGCGCTCGCGTCGCGCGGCCGTGCCTGCTGTCAGGCTATGGCGGCTTCGCGATTCCGAACCTGCCGGGCTACAGCGATGCACTCGGCATCGCATGGCTCGAACGCGGCGGCGTCGCGGCGTTCGCGCACATCCGCGGCGGCGGCGAATTCGGACCGGGCTGGCACGTCGACGCGCAACGCGAGCATCGGCAGCGCTCGTTCGACGACTTCATCGCGGTGGCCGAGGACCTGATCCGCACCGGCGTGACGACGGCTGCGCAACTCGGCATCGAGGGCGGCAGCAACGGCGGGCTGCTGGTCGGCGCATGCATGGTGCAGCGCCCGGAACTGTTCGGCGCGGTGCTGTGCCGCGTGCCGTTGCTCGACATGCGCCGCTATCCGAAGCTGCACGCGGGCGCCGCATGGCTCGACGAGTACGGCGATCCGGACGATGCGCGCGAGGGCGCGGCGCTCGCCGCCTACTCGCCGTATCACCGCGTGCGCGAAGGCGTTGCGTATCCGCCGCTGCTGCTGACGACGTCGACCCGCGACGATCGCGTGCATCCCGCGCATGCGCGCAAGATGGCCGCGCGCATGCATGCGCTCGGACACGAACGGGTGTGGTACTGGGAGAACACCGACGGCGGCCACGGCAGCGCCGACGATCTTGAGCGTGCCGAATCCGATGCGGCGGAATTCGGCTTCCTGTGGGCGCATCTCGGGCCCGCGCCCGCGCGCGGTTGAGCGCAGGCGCGAGCGGGCAGGGCGTTCAGCTGACGACCGCGATCACGGGCGTGTGGTCGGACGGCTGTTCCCACGTGCGCGGCACGCGATCGACCTCGCACGACGTGCAGGTTTCGGCGAGCGCCGGCGACAGCAGGATGTGGTCGATGCGCAGCCCCGCGTTGCGGCGGAACGCGAACATCCGGTAGTCCCACCACGTGAAGGTCTTCTCGGGCTGCTCGAAGCGGCGGAACGCATCGACGAAGCCGAGTTCGATCAGTTTCGCGAAATGCGCGCGCTCCTGCGGTGACACGAGGTTCTGGCCTTCCCATTTCGCCGGGTCGTGCACGTCGCGATCTTCCGGCGCGATGTTGTAGTCGCCGAGCAGCGCGAGCTTCGGGTAGCGCTGCATCTCGGTGCCCAGCCACGCCTGCAGCGCGTCGAGCCACTGCATCTTGTAGACGAACTTGTCGGAGTCGGGTGCCTGGCCGTTCGGGAAATATGCGGACACGATGCGCACGCCTTCGACCGTCACGGCGATCACGCGCTGCTGTGCGTCGTCGAAGCCGGGGATGTTGCGCACGACGTCCGATTCGTCGACGGCGAGCGTGTCGCGCGCGAGGATCGCGACGCCGTTGTAGGTCTTCTGGCCCGCGAACCAGCTGCGGTAGCCGATCGCTTCGAGATCGGCGCGCGGATATTTCTCGTCCGGCAGCTTCAGTTCCTGCAGGCACAGCACGTCGGCTCCGCTTTGCGCGAGCCAGTCGAGCACGTGCTGCTTGCGGACGTTGAGCGAGTTGACGTTCCAGGTGGCGATTTTCATGAACGGGAATGCGTGCGGGGTGAATGCGAAGGCCGCCATCTTACCGCGAGCACGGGGCGCGAACGCGCGCGACACACGATGCGAAGCCGGTGCCGTGCGTGTCGATATCGACGGCCTGCGAAGAATTTGTGACAAAAGTATTGACGTGAGTGCTTCATCACCCTATAATTTATTTCTCTGACGCGGGGTGGAGCAGTCTGGCAGCTCGTCGGGCTCATAACCCGAAGGTCGTAGGTTCAAATCCTACCCCCGCAACCAAGCACACCAGGCGATGTGCAGCGCAAGTGACCGATGCGCGCTTCGTCGACAGGAACCCGGCCCCGTGCCGGGTTTTTTGTTTTTCAGCCCGCCGCCCATTCAACCGCCGCCTTCGCATGCAGCGCGGTCGTATCGAATACCGGCAGCGGCGCGTCGTCCGCGCCGATCAGCAGCGTGATTTCCGTACAGCCGAGTATCACAGCCTGTGCGCCGCGTTTCGCCAGTTCCCCGATGATCGACACGTAGGTCGCACGCGACCCGGCATCGATCACGCCGTGACACAGCTCGTCGTAGATGATCCGGTGCACGTCGTTGCGTGCGGATTCGTCCGGCACCAGCACGTCGAGGCCGAACTTGTCGCGCAGGCGCTCCGCATAGAACGGCAGCTCCATCGTGTAGCGCGTGCCGAGCAGCGCGACGCGCTCGACGCCGGCGGCGCGCAGCGCGGCGCCGGTCGGATCGGCGATGTGCAGGAACGGCAGCGATACGGCAGCCTCGATCGCGCCGTGCACGCGGTGCATCGTGTTGGTCGTCAGCACGACGAGATCGGCGCCGGCCGCTTCGAGCCGACGCGCGGCATCGGCCATCCGTTCGCCGAGCGCGGCCCAGTCCTGCGCGCGCTGCAGCGCTTCGATCTCCGCGAAATCCACCGTGACCAGCACGCTCTTCGCGTTGTGATGGCCGCCGTGCAGCGCCTTCGAATGGCGATTGATCATCCGGTAGTACTCGGCCGACGATTCCCAGCTCATTCCGCCGATGAGTCCGATCGTTTTCATCCGTCACCTGTGCGTTTCGTATGTCGTGGCAGACGAGTATAGGGGGCGGCCCGGGCGCGCGGCGGTACGATCCGCGCGAAGCGGACCGGTACGGCATTGCCGGTCGGGGGTGGCCGGCGAGCGGGTGGAGGCGATCCGAGGCGTTCCGGCTGCGCCGGGCGTCGGCCGTCGGCCGAACGCGGTAGCACGCGACAGTTGAAACGGGCACTGTGTTTTTGTACAGTATCGGCACCGTGAATCCGACCATCATCCCGCCTGCCGATCCGCGCGGGTCGCCGCCCGGCGACGCGCCGTCGCGCGTGCGCAAGATCATCCACTGCGACTGCGACTGCTTTTACGCGTCGGTCGAGATGCGCGACGACCCGTCGCTGCGCAACCGGCCGCTCGCCGTCGGCGGCCGGCCCGACCAGCGCGGCGTGATCGCGACCTGCAACTACGAGGCGCGACGCTACGGCGTGCATTCCGCGATGTCGTCGGCGCTCGCGATGCGCAAGTGTCCGGACCTGCTGATCCTGCCGTCCGCGATGGACAAATACCGTGCGGCGTCGCGGCAGATCATGGCGATCTATCGCGACTACACGCACGACGTCGAGCCGCTGTCGCTCGACGAGGCGTACCTCGACGTCAGCGGTTCGCAGCTGTGCCAGGGCAGCGCCACGCTGATTGCGCGGGAGATTCGCCAGCGCGTGTACGACACGGTCGGCGTGACGGTGTCGGCCGGTGTCGCGCCGAACAAGTTCATCGCGAAGATCGCGTCCGACTGGAACAAGCCCGACGGTCTGTTCGTCGTGCGGCCGCACGAGGTCGATGCGTTCGTCGCGGCGCTGCCGGTGCGCAAGCTGCACGGCGTCGGCCAGGTGACGGCCGCGCGGCTCGACCGGCTGGGCATCCAGACCTGCGCGCAGTTGCGCGGCTGGTCGCTGATCGACCTGCATCGCGAGTTCGGTGCGTTCGGCCGGCGGCTGTACCAGCTGGCGCGCGGCATCGACGAGCGGCCGGTGCGGGCCGACCAGGAGCGCAAGTCGGTCAGCGTCGAGACGACCTACGTGACCGACCTGACGACGCTCGAGCAATGCGCGGACGAGATCCGCCGCCTCGTCGTGCAGCTCGACGCGCGCATCGCGCGCGCGGGCGCGGCCCGCACGATCCGCAAGCTGTACGTGAAGATCCGCTTCGCCGATTTCCAGCGTACGACGGTCGAGTGCGTGGCCGACGCGACGAACGCGCAGACGGCCGTCACGCTGCTCGCGAAGGGGCTGCAACGGCGCGCGCAGGCCGTGCGGCTGCTCGGCGTCGGCGTGCGCATCGACGAGGACACGGCCGAGCGTCACGGGCAGTTTTCGCTGTTCGATGACGAAGCGGACGAGGGGGCTGATACTGACGGCGCTGCCGCTGCCGCTGCCGCTGCCGCTGCCGCTGCCAACGCCAACGCCAACGCGGAAACCGACGCAATCGACCCGAACGACCCGAACGACCCGAACGACCCGAACGAGCCGAACGACCCGAACGAGGCGAACGAGGCGAACGAGGCGAACGAGGCGAACGAGGCGAACGAGGCGAACGAGGCGAACGAGGCGAACGAGGCGAACGCCGCCAACGACAAAACCTCCGCGCCATGAAAAAAGGCACCGCCGCAGCGGTGCCTTTCGACGCAGCCGGACAAGCCGGACAGCGCGCGCTCAGTGCGCGGGCGAGGCCATCCCGTTGTGACGCAGCAGCGCGTCGATTTCCGGCTCGCGGCCGCGGAACGCCTTGAACGAATCCATCGCCGGCCGGCTGCCGCCGACTTCGAGGATTTCGCGGCGATAGCGCGTGCCGGTCGCCGCGTCGAGCACGCTGCCGCTGGCGGCGGCCGCTTCCTCGAACGCCGCGTACGCGTCGGCCGACAGCACCTCGGCCCACTTGTAGCTGTAGTAGCCGGCCGCATAGCCGCCCGCGAAGATGTGGCTGAACGTGTTCGGCCAGCGCGAGAACGCGGCCTGCGGGATCACGTGGTAGCGCTCGTTGATCTCGCGTGCGAACGCATTCACACCGGTCGTGCCGGACGGGTCGAAGTCGACGTGCAGCAGCATGTCGAACATCGAGAACACGATCTGGCGCAGCGTGCCGAGGCCGCTCTGGAAGTTCTTCGCGGCGATCATCTTGTCGAACAGCTCGCGCGGCAGCGCGGCGCCCGTATCGACGTGCGACGACATCGACGACAGCACGTCCCATTCCCAGCAGAAGTTTTCCATGAACTGCGACGGCAGCTCGACCGCATCCCATTCGACGCCGTTGATGCCCGACACGCCGAGCTCGTCGACGCGCGTGAGCATGTGATGCAGCCCGTGGCCGAATTCATGGAACAGCGTGATGACCTCGTCATGCGTGAAGCAGGCGGGCTTGCCGCCGACGGGTGCCGAGAAGTTGCAGGTCAGGTACGCGACCGGCGTCTGCACGGCGTCGCCGCGCTTGGCGCGCGCACGCGCATCGTCCATCCACGCGCCGCCGCGCTTGCCTTCGCGTGCGTACAGGTCGAGATAGAACTGCGCGACGAGCGAGCCGTCGCGGTTCTCCACGCGGAAGAAGCGGACGTCCTTGTGCCACACCGGTGCGTCGTCCGGCTTGATCCGCACGCCGAACAGCGTTTCGGTGACGTTGAACAGGCCCTTCAGCACGGCCGGTTCCGGGAAGTACTGCTTGACCTCGTTTTCCGAGAACGCGTAGCGCTGCTGACGCAGCCGCTCGGCCGCGAACGCGACGTCCCACGGGGCGAGCTCGGTCAGGCCGAGTTCCTTCGCGGCGAACGCGCGCAGTTCGTCCCAGTCCTTGTCCGCGTGCGGACGCGCGCGCGTCGCGAGATCCTCGAGGAACGCGATCACCTGTTGCGGCGATTCGGCCATCTTCGGCGCGAGCGACACTTCGGCGAAGTTGCGGTAGCCGAGCATCTGCGCCTCTTCGCGGCGCAGCTTAAGCTCGTCCTCGACGATCGCCGTGTTGTCCCACTCGGCCTTGCCGCCGCCGTATTGCGGCCCGAGTTCAGACGCGCGCGTCGCATACGCGCGGTACAGCGTCTCGCGCATCGCACGGTTCTCGGCGTACTGCAGCACCGGGAAGTAGGACGGAAAGTGCAGCGTGAACTTCCAGCCTTCCTTGCCTTCCTTCTGCGCGGCCTCGCGGGCCGCTTCGATCGCATCGCCCGGCAGGCCGGCCAGCTCGGCCTCGTCCTGCGCGAAATACGCATACGCGTTGGTCGCGTCGAGCACGTGGTCGGAGAATGCCTTCGACAGCGCGGCCTGCTGCTCCTGCAATTCCGCGAAACGCGGCTTCTGATCCTCGGGCAGCTCGGCGCCCGACAGGCGGAAATCGCGCAGGGCGTTGTCGAGGATCTTCTTGCGCTCGGCGGACAGCGTCGCGTATTCGGCGCTCGCGGCGATCGCCTTGTACTTCTCGTACAGCGCGAGGTTCTGGCCGACGCTCGACCAGAATTCGGTCACGCGTGGCAGGTTTTCGCCGTACGCGGCGCGCAGTTCCGGCGTATCGGCGACCGCGTTCAGGTGGCCGACGACGCCCCATGCGCGCCCGAGCGGCTCCGTCGCCTGCTCGACCGTCTCGACGATCGCGGCCCAGGTCGCCGGCGTCGCGGGTGCGCTCGCCGTGTCGACCGCGCGGTTGGCGGCATCGAGCAGCGTGTCGAGCGCGGGCGTCACGTGTTCCGGACGAATCTCGCCGAAGCGGGGCAGGCCGGAGAAATCGAGGAGCGGATTGGTATTGGCGCTGGCGGACATTAAGACTCCCTGTCTGTTGCCGGATGAACCGGGGTGAAAAGGGTGAGGCGCGATGCGGCGGCGCCCGATATCGACATTATTGGGGCGCAACGCGCGCTTTCCAATCGTTAGTTTCTAACGAGGCGATTGACGGAGCGCGACGCGGAGCCGGAAAGGGTCGAAAGGGGCGGAATGAAGCGGAGCGCGACAGTGTGGCAGGGCGCTGACGCGGCCGCGGCGGGCGGCCGGCGGGACGCCGGCGCACGCATGCGCGCCGGCTGGACGGGCGAGAGGGTCGAAGGCGCTCAGGCGGCCGCGGCGGCGCGCTCGGCGGCTTCGATCGTGTTGATCAGCAGCATCGTGATGGTCATCGGGCCGACGCCGCCCGGCACCGGCGTGATGTGGCCGGCGACTTCCTTCACGCCGGCGAAGTCGACGTCGCCGCACAGCTTGCCCGCGTCGTCGCGGTTCATGCCGACGTCGATCACGGTCGCACCGGGCTTGACCATGTCTGCCGTCAGGATGTTGCGCTTGCCGACCGCGGCGACCACGACGTCGGCCTGGCGCGTGTGCGCGGCGAGGTCGCGCGTCTTGCTGTGGCAGATCGTCACGGTCGCGCCGGCTTCGAGCAGCAGCATCGCCATCGGCTTGCCGACGATGTTCGAGCGGCCGATCACGACGGCGTTGGCGCCTTGCAGCGGGATGCCGTGCGCTTCGAACATCTTCATCACGCCGTACGGCGTGCACGGGCGGAACAGCGGCTTGCCCGTCATCAGTGCGCCGGCGTTCGCGACGTGGAAACCGTCGACGTCCTTCTCCGGCGCGATCGCCTCGATCACCTTGTGGCTGTCGATGTGCGCGGGCAGCGGCAGCTGGACCAGGATGCCGTGGATCTTCGGGTCGCGGTTCAGTTCGTCGATGCGCGCGAGCAGGTCGGCTTCCGACAGCGTGTCGGGGTACGCATCCTTCAGCGAGAAGAAGCCGTTGTCCTCGCACGCCTTGATCTTGTTGCGCACGTAGACTTCGCTCGCCGGGTTGGCGCCGACGAGGATCACCGCGAGGCCGGGCTGGTGGCCGCGTGCGGTCAGGGCGCCGGCGCGTTCGGCGGCCTGCGCGCGCAAGGTCTTCGAGAGGGCGTTGCCGTCGATGAGGAGGGCTGTCATGGTGGTGGTCCTGCCGGGAAGTTGGAATGCGGGCGTACGGCGCGCGAAACGCCGCAGCAAAACACGGAATTATACCGGTCGCCTGCCGTCGTCCGACAGCGAATACAAGGAAAGCGTCATGGCGGCGGTGCCGGCGCCCCGGGAGGCGGCGCCGTGCCGTGCCGCGCGAGTGGGCCGCATCGCGCGGCGCGGCGGTGCGGCGGTGCGGCCGGCCGGGCAGGCGCCCGGCGGCCGCGCGCAACGTTCAGGCCTGCTTCTTCGACAGCGCGAGGCGCAGCAGATCGGCGACCGTGTTGACGTTGAGCTTTTCCATGATGTTCGCGCGGTGCGCTTCGACCGTCTTGATGCTGATCCCGAGATCGTCGGCGATCTGCTTGTTCAGGCGGCCGGCGATGATCCGCTCGAGCACCTGCTGCTCGCGCGCGGTCAGCTTCGACAGGCGCTCGCTCGCGGCGCGCTGTTCCTGGACGCTCTTGCTTTCGCTTCGGGCCTTGTCGAGCATCCGCTCGACGAGCTTGCGCAGCTCGGCCTCGTCGAACGGTTTCTCGATAAAGTCCATCGCACCCTTTTTCATCGTCGACACGGCCATCGGCACGTCACCGTGGCCCGTGACGAAGATGATCGGCAGCGCGGCGTTGTCGGCGATCAGGCGCTCCTGCAGCTCGAGGCCGCTCATGCCCGACATCCGCACGTCGAGGATCAGGCAGGCGATCTGGCCGGCCTGCTGCGCCGGCTGGTACGCATCGAGGAACTGCTCGGCGCTCGAGAAACATTGCACGCGATAGCCGTTCGCCTCCAGCAGCCAGCGCAGCGAGTCCCGTACGGCCTCGTCGTCGTCGACGACGAAGACAGTTTCCTGAGTGGTGGTGACAGGGCTATTCATAGTTCTCCCGTAACGGTATGTGATGCCGATGCCTCGCGCCCCCCTTGGCCGAGATCAGCGGGTTCCCCAATGGGCAGGCTGCAGTGGAATGTCGCGCCGGAAATGCGGCCGTCCGGTTCGACATTGTTGACCACCCACAGACGCCCCCGATGCGATTCGATGATCGAACGGCAGATGTTCAGCCCCATGCCCATGCCGTCGGACTTGGTGCTGTAAAACGGTTCGAACAGGCGTTCGGCGGTCGCTTCGTCGACGCCCGGACCCTGGTCGATCACGCGGATGTCGACGAAACCCGCATCGATGTCGGCGACGACGCGGATCACGCCGTCCGCCGACGCCGGCTTCACGTCGGCCATTGCCTCGGCCGCGTTCTTCATCAGGTTCACGAGCACCTGCTCGATCAGCACGGGGTCGACATAAATAATAGGCATTCTTGCGAGGATTTCCGTGACGATCCGGATCCTGCGTTTCCTGGCCTCGATTTCGGCGAGCCCGACTGCGTCGGCGACGATGTCCGCGACCCGCGCCGGCTGGCGCTTCGGCTCGCTGCGCTTCACGAATTCGCGGATCCGCTTGACGATCATCCCCGCGCGCAGCGCCTGCTGCGCGGTCTTTTCCAGCGCGGGCTGCAGCGTCTCTGGCGTGCCGCGGCCGCTCTTCACGAGCGCGAGCGTGCCCGAGCAATAGTTGTTGATCGCGGCGAGCGGCTGATTCAATTCGTGTGCAATCGACGACGCCATTTCACCCATCGTCATCAATCGGCTCGTGAACTGCAGCTTCTCTTCCTGCTGGTGCGCGAGTTCCTGCGCCTTCTTGCGGGTCGTGATGTCGGTCGCGATCTGCATCTGCGCGAGGTGGCCGTCCACCCACTGGATGTACTGGCGGCGCACTTCGAACCACTTCTGGATGCTCTCGACGTACACCTCCTGCGCGTCTGCCGTGCTGCTCGTCAGCGCGGCGGCCGGCAGGCCCGCGAACGCATCGACCATGTCGATCGAGTCGGATGACGCCTGCGCGCGGTCGAAGCCGCCGCCCGACAGCTCGAGGTGGCCGTCCGGGCGGATCCCGAACAGGTGGCGGTAGTAGCGGTTCGCGAACAGCAGCTCGGCTTCGTCGGCGGCCAGCACCGATACCGCGGCGTCGAGGCTTTCGAGCACCGTCGTGAAGCGCTCGTGCGCGGCCGCGAGTTCCTCGCGCGCGCGCTTCGGCTCGGTGATGTCGGTCATCGACGACATCCAGCCGGTCTGGCGGCCCGAGCTGTCGATCAGCGGCGAAACGTAGAGGCGCGCATGGAACAGCGTGCCGTTCTTGCGCCGCACGCGCAGCTCGAAGCCCGAGCTCGGTGCCTTGCCGCGCAGCGTCATGTCGAGCTGGCGCTGCATTTCGGGATACGAGTCGCGCGGCCAGTAGGGGAACGGTGCGACCTTGCCGACGAGGTCGGTTTCGTCCCAGCCCGTCATACGGCAGAACGCGGGGTTCACGTGCGTGATGCGGCCGTGCATGTCGAGCACGCGCATGCCGATCAGCACCGAATTCTCCATCGCGCGGCGGAAGAACGCCTCCGCATACAGCGCCTGCTGTGCCTCGAAGCGTTGGCGCGTGTGCTTCCACAGGCTCCAGAGGCTCCACAGCACGAAGCACGACAGGCCGGCCACGAGCCACACGAGCGTGTTGTTGGTCAGGTTCGTGAGCTGCGGGAACGCATACACGCGCACGGTCAGCCCCTGGCCGGGCGGGTCGAGCGGCAGGTCGTAGTGGGAGTCGCGCGGCAGGCGCGGGCGCGTCGACGTGGACGACAGCTCGCGGTTGTTCGAGTCGGTGATCGAGATCTTGTACTTCGACGACAGCTCCTGCGGGATGTCGTGCTTCAGGATCCCTTCGACCGAGAACACCGCGGCGAGCGAGCCGAGATATTCGCGGTCGCCGCGCATCACGGGCGTCTGCAGCGTGATGAAGCCGTTGCCGAAGTCGTCGTAGATCAGCGGCGAATAGGCCTGGCGGCGCGTGCTGCGCGCTTCGTCGTACGCGCCGCGCACGGCGTCCTGCATCTGCGCGTCGCCGGGTTTCGCGAGCCGCTGGCCGAGCAGCGGAGGATGCACGGTCGGCCAGCGCTGCACGCCGGGCGCGGTGTACCAGTTCAGATAGAGGATTTCCGGATGCGTCTGCATCACGTCCGCGACGGCCATCTGGAATGCGTTCTGGTCGAGGCGGCCGGACGCGAGATCGCGCGACAGCGCCTGCAGTTGCTCCTGCGCGCCCGTCATCGACAGGCGGATCTGCTGCTGCGCCCACGCGACGTTACGGAACAGGGTGTCTTCCTGCTGCTGCTGTTCGCGGCGATTGAGGCTCCATAGAATGAGGCTCATCACCACGAGGAACACGAGGATCGACAGCAGCGGCGTCAGCAAATAGGAATTGGACCACCACGGTCCGTGGTGCCAGCGGGACGGCTGCGACTCCGCCGGCGGGCCCGACGGTCGCGCCGAGCGTGCGAAAAGCCGATCGGTCAACATGGCAGGATTGTAGCGCAGCGCAATACATGGAAAACCTATACCGGATATGTTGAACGGAAACGGATTTATGCCTGCGGCGCGTGCCGGAGAGGCCCGCCGCAAGGGTGCAGCGCAGCAATATTCCGCATTACGAGAAAAGATCTCATAATTCGAAAATTCTGTTGCGCGGGGCCGGCGACGCTCATTACAATCCGTCGGAGCTTGCCCGCAGGCCGCGCCGCGTCGTCTGCACGAGAGCGATCCTCACATTCCAGGACCCAGGAGACGAGAATGTCCGCTGTACCGAACGAAGTGATGAAATATGTCGCCGCCGAACGTGACGACGACCCGCAAGAAACCGTTGAATGGCTCGAGTCGCTCGACGGCGTGATCTCCTCGGTGGGCACCGGCCGCGCGCATTACCTGATCGAAAAGCAGATCGAGTTCGCCCGCATGCACGGCGAACACCTGCCGTTCTCCGCCAACACCCCGTACATCAACACGATCCCGGTCGAAGCCCAGGCGAAGATTCCGGGCGACCAGGACCTCGAGCACCGCATCCGTTCGTACACGCGCTGGAACGCGCTGGCGATGGTGCTGCGCGCCGGCAAGGACACGAACGTCGGCGGGCACATCGCGTCGTTCGCATCGGCCGCGACGCTCTATGACGTCGGCTACAACCACTTCTGGCACGCGGCGTCCGACCAGCACGGCGGCGACCTCGTGTTCGTGCAGGGCCACTCGTCGCCGGGCGTGTACTCGCGCGCGTTCCTGCTCGGCCGCCTGTCGGAAGAGCAGCTCGACAACTTCCGCCAGGAAGTCGACGGCAAGGGCATCTCGTCGTACCCGCACCCGTGGCTGATGCCGGACTTCTGGCAGTTCCCGACGGTGTCGATGGGTCTCGGCCCGATCATGGCGATCTACCAGGCACGCTTCATGAAGTACCTGGAATCGCGCGGCATCGCGAAGACCGCCGGCCGCAAGGTCTGGGCGTTCCTCGGCGACGGCGAGACGGACGAGCCGGAATCGCTCGGCGCGATCGGCATGGCGAGCCGCGAGAAGCTCGACAACCTCGTGTTCGTGATCAACTGCAACCTGCAGCGTCTCGACGGCCCGGTGCGCGGCAACGGCAAGATCATCCAGGAACTGGAATCGGAATTCCGCGGCGCCGGCTGGAACGTGATCAAGGTCATCTGGGGCAGCCGCTGGGATGCGCTGTTCGCCCGCGACAAGACGGGCGCGCTGATGCGCCGCATGATGGAAGTCGTCGACGGCGAATACCAGACGTACAAGTCGGAGTCGGGCGCGTTCGTACGCGAACACTTCTTCAACACGCCTGAACTGAAGGCGCTCGTCGCCGACTGGTCGGACGACGACATCTGGGCGCTGAACCGCGGCGGCCACGATCCGCACAAGATCTACGCGGCGTTCCACGAAGCGACCAACACGAAGGGCGCGCCGACCGTCATCCTCGCGAAGACCATCAAGGGCTACGGGATGGGCGAGTCGGGCCAGGCGATGAACATCACGCACCAGCAGAAGAAGCTGCCGGTCGAGCAACTGAAGAAGTTCCGTGACCAGTTCCGCCTGCCGATCACCGACGAGCAGATCGCCGACGTGCCGTACCTGAAGTTCGAGGAAGGCTCGAAGGAACTCGAATACATGCGCCAGAAGCGCATGGACCTCGGCGGCTACCTGCCGCATCGCCGCGAGAAGGCGACGTCGCTGCCGGTGCCGGCGCTCGACGCATTCGAGCCGCTGCTGAAGGGCACGGGCGAAGGCCGCGAGATCTCGACGACGATGGCGTTCGTGCGGATCCTGAACATCCTGCTGAAGGACAAGGCGCTCGGCAAGCGCGTCGTGCCGATCGTCCCGGACGAATCGCGTACGTTCGGCATGGAAGGCCTGTTCCGCCAGATCGGTATCTGGAACCAGGAAGGCCAGAAGTACGTGCCGGAAGATTCCGACCAGCTGATGTTCTACAAGGAATCGGAAACCGGCCAGATCCTGCAGGAAGGCATCAACGAAGCGGGCGGCATGTGCGACTGGATCGCGGCGGCGACGTCGTATTCGACGCACGGCGAGATCATGGTGCCGTTCTACATCTTCTATTCGATGTTCGGCTTCCAGCGGATCGGCGACCTGGCATGGGCGGCGGGCGACATGCGCTCGCGCGGCTTCCTGCTCGGCGGTACCGCGGGCCGCACGACGCTGAACGGCGAAGGCCTGCAGCACGAAGACGGTCACTCGCTCCTGTGGGCCGCATCGGTGCCGAACTGCATCAGCTACGACCCGACGTTCGGCTACGAACTCGCGGTGATCGTCCAGGACGGCCTGCGCCGCATGGTGCAGGAGCAGGAAGACGTGTACTACTACATCACGGTGATGAACGAGAACTACGAGCACCCGGCGATTCCGCAGGGCGAGCACGTGGCGGCCGACATCATCAAGGGCATGTACGCGTTCAAGAAGGCCGACGCGGACGCGAAGGCGCCGCGCGTGCAATTGCTCGGCGCGGGCACGATCTTCAACGAAGTGATCGCTGCCGCCGACCTGCTGAAGAACGACTGGGGCGTCGCGGCCGACCTGTGGAGCGTGCCGAGCTTCACCGAACTCGCGCGTGAAGGCCACGAGATCGAGCGCTGGAACCTGCTCCATCCGACCGAGGAGCGTCGCCTGTCGCACGTGCAGAAGTGCCTGAAGGACACGCAGGGTCCGGTCATCGCGTCGACCGACTACGTGCGCGCGCTGGTCGACCAGATCCGCGGCCAGATCGATCGCCGCTTCGTCGTGCTGGGCACGGACGGCTTCGGTCGTTCGGACACCCGCGAGAAGCTGCGTCACTTCTTCGAAGTCGACCGTCACTGGGTCACCGTCGCCGCGCTGAACGCGCTGGCCGACGAAGGCACGATCGAGCGCAAGGTGGTCGCGGACGCGATTGCCAAGTACAACCTCGATCCGTCCAAGCCCAACCCGATGACCGTTTAACGCACACGCGCCGTGTGATGCCGCGCGCCGCTTCCGG
Source organism: Burkholderia sp. Bp9090 (assembly GCF_003857985.1). Classification (NCBI taxonomy): domain Bacteria; kingdom Pseudomonadati; phylum Pseudomonadota; class Betaproteobacteria; order Burkholderiales; family Burkholderiaceae; genus Burkholderia; species Burkholderia sp. Bp9090. Next base: position 72,428 of record NZ_QTPV01000021.1, on the reverse strand, counting down.
GAGGGGCGCGCGCGGCCATGGAGACACAAAAAGATGAGTCAAGCGATCGAAGTGAAGGTGCCGGATATCGGCGATTACAAGGACGTGCCCGTCATCGAGGTGCTCGTGAAGGTGGGTGACACGGTCGAGCCCGAGCAGTCGCTCGTCACGCTCGAGTCGGACAAGGCGACGATGGACGTCCCGAGCCCGGCAGCCGGCACGGTCAAGGAAGTGAAGATCAAGGTGGGCGATTCCGTGTCGGAAGGCTCGCTGATCGTCCTGCTCGAAGGCGGCGCCGCGGCGCAGGTGAATGGTGCGGCCGCGCCGGCAGCCGCACCGGCTCCGGCGGCAGCGCCCGCACCCGCGCCGGCTGCGGCAGCGCCGGCTGCCGCGCCGGCCACGTCGGGCGGCACGCTCGAGGTGAAGGTGCCCGACATCGGCGACTACAAGGACGTCCCGGTGATCGAGATCGGCGTGAAGGTTGGCGACACGGTCGAGAAGGAGCAATCGCTCGTCACGCTCGAGTCCGACAAGGCGACGATGGACGTGCCGAGCCCGGCCGCCGGCGTCGTGAAGGAAATCAAGGTCAAGGTGGGCGATTCGGTGTCCGAAGGCACGCTGATCGTGCTGCTCGACGCCGCTGGCGGCGCGCCTGCCGCCGCGCCGCAGGCGAGCGCGCCGGCTCCGGCCGCTGCCGCGCCGGCACCCGCCGCCGCACCGGCACCCGCGAAGGCTGCACCGGCTCCGGCTGCTGCCGCGCCGGCCGCCGCAACGTCGGGCGAGTACCGCGCGAGCCACGCATCGCCGTCCGTGCGCAAGTTCGCGCGCGAGCTCGGCGTGGAAGTCGCACGCGTTCAGGGTACTGGTCCGAAGGGCCGCATCACGAAGGACGACATCACCGGCTTCGTGAAGGGCGTGATGACGGGCCAGCGCGCGGCACCGGCCGCGGCAGCCGCGCCGGCAGGCGGCGGCGAGCTGAACCTGCTGCCGTGGCCGAAGGTCGACTTCTCGAAGTTCGGCCCGTTCGAGGCGAAGCCGCTGTCGCGCATCAAGAAGATCTCGGGCGCGAACCTGCATCGCAACTGGGTGATGATCCCGCACGTCACGAACAACGACGAAGCGGACATCACCGAGCTCGAAGCGCTGCGCGTACAGCTGAACAAGGAGCACGAGAAGGCGGGCGTGAAGTTCACGATGCTCGCATTCGTGATCAAGGCGGTCGTCGCCGCGCTGAAGAAGTTCCCGACCTTCAACGCGAGCCTCGACGGCGACAACCTGGTGTTCAAGCAGTACTACCACGTCGGTTTTGCCGCGGACACGCCGAACGGCCTCGTCGTGCCGGTGATCCGCGACGCGGACAAGAAGGGCCTTGTCGACATCGCGAAGGAAATGGCCGAGTTGTCGAAGGCCGCGCGCGACGGCAAGCTGAAGCCGGACCAGATGCAGGGCGGCTGCTTCTCGATCTCGTCGCTCGGCGGGATCGGCGGCACCAACTTCACGCCGATCATCAACGCGCCGGAAGTCGCGATCCTCGGGTTGTCGCGCGGGCAGATGAAGCCGGTGTGGGACGGCAAGCAGTTCGTGCCTCGGCTCACGCTGCCGCTGTCGCTGTCGTATGACCATCGCGTCATCGATGGCGCGGAAGCCGCGCGGTTCAATGCGTATCTCGGCGCGTTGCTGGCCGATTTCCGTCGCATCATTCTTTGATGAGCTGAGGGTTTTCGCAGGGGCGTGGGTTCCATGTCGGTGATCCATGCCCCGTCGTTGAACTTGTTTGCTTGACGGTCAATCAGCGTCGCCCCTGCGCGGGGCGGCGGTCACTTTTCTTTGTCTTCCAAAGAAAAGTAACCAAAAGAAAGGCGCGTCCTTGGGCGGACGGCAAAGGTGGTTCTGCCCGGGTTCGCGTTCTCCAGTCAGGCCGTAGTTCAGCAGCGCGCGAATCCTCTCCCTCTGTCAGCAGCCAAACAAGAAGGGGACGTACATGAGTCTCATCGAAGTCAAGGTTCCGGATATCGGCGATTTCAGCGGCGTCGATGTCATCGAAGTCAACGTGAAGCCGGGCGACGTGATCGAAAAAGAGCAGACGCTCATCACGCTCGAATCGGACAAAGCCTCCATGGAAGTGCCCAGCGACGTCGCCGGCACGGTCAAGGAAGTCAAGGTCAAGGCCGGCGAGAAAGTCTCGCAAGGCACCGTGATCGCCATCGTCGAAGCAGCGGCAGGCGCAGCCGCGCCCGCGAAAGCAGCCGAACCCGCAAAGGCCGCAGCACCGGCTCCGGCCGCCGCGCCCGCCGCCGCCCCGGCCGTCGCTCCGCAAGCCGGCAGCTACAGCGGCTCCGCCGACATCGAATGCGACATGCTCGTGCTCGGTGCCGGCCCCGGCGGCTACTCGGCCGCATTCCGCGCAGCCGACCTCGGCATGAAGACGGTGCTCGTCGAACGTTACTCGACGCTCGGCGGCGTCTGCCTGAACGTCGGCTGTATCCCGTCGAAGGCGCTGCTGCACACGGCGCTCGTCATCGACGAAGCCGCGGCGCTCGCGTCGCACGGCATCTCGTTCGGCAAGCCGGAAGTCGATCTCGACAAGCTGCGCGACTTCAAGGGCGGCGTCGTCAAGAAGCTGACGACGGGCCTCGCCGGCATGGCGAAGGCGCGCAAGGTCGAAGTGGTCACCGGCGTCGGCGCGTTTGTCGATCCGTATCACATGGAAGTGCAGGGCGAGAACGGCAAGAAGGTCGTCAAGTTCAAGCAGGCAATCATCGCCGCCGGCTCGCAGGCCGTGAAGCTGCCGTTCATGCCGGAAGACCCGCGCGTCGTCGATTCGACGGGCGCGCTCGAACTGCGCCAGCTGCCCAAGCGCATGCTCGTGATCGGCGGCGGCATCATCGGCCTCGAAATGGCGACTGTGTACGCGACGCTCGGCGCCGAGATCGACGTCGTCGAAATGATGGACGGCCTGATGATGGGCGCGGACCGCGATCTCGTGAAGGTCTGGGAAAAGTACAACGCGAAGCGCTTCGGCAACGTGATGCTGAAGACCAAGACGGTCGGCGCGGAAGCGAAGGAAGACGGCATCTACGTGAAGTTCGAGGGCGAGAAGGCGCCGGCAGAAGCGCAGCGCTACGACCTCGTGCTGGTGGCGGTGGGCCGCAGCCCGAACGGCAAGAAGATCGGTGCCGACAAGGCCGGCGTCGCGGTCACCGACCGCGGCTTCATCGACGTCGACAAGCAGATGCGCACGAACGTCCCGCACATCTTCGCGATCGGCGACATCGTCGGCCAGCCGATGCTCGCGCACAAGGCCGTGCATGAAGGCCACGTCGCAGCGGAAGCCGCGCACGGCGAAAAGGCGTACTTCGACGCGCTGCAGATCCCGTCGGTGGCGTACACCGATCCGGAAGTGGCGTGGGCCGGCAAGACGGAAGACCAGTGCAAGGCCGAAGGCATCAAGTACGGCAAGGCCGTGTTCCCGTGGGCCGCATCGGGCCGCGCGATCGCGAACGGCCGCGACGAAGGCTTCACGAAACTGATCTTCGACGAGGAAACCCATCGCGTGATCGGCGGGGGGATCGTCGGCCTGAACGCGGGCGACCTGATCAGCGAAGTGTGTCTCGCCGTCGAGATGGGCGCGGACGCGGAAGATATCGGCAAGACGATCCATCCGCACCCGACGCTCGGCGAATCGGTCGGCATGGCCGCGGAACTGTACGAAGGCGTCTGTACGGACCTGCCGCCGCAACGCAAGAAGTAACGCAATCGGCTCGGCCGGCCTCGCGCCGGCCACGAAAAACGCCGCCGCCCGGGTACCCGGACGGCGGCGTTTTCTTTTGCCCGCGGCCGACGGCAGTGCCCGGCCCGTGCCGCGCCACCGCACCGGCGCCGCCCGGATGCCCGGATGTTCCGTCGCCGGAAACAAAAAAGCCGCGCAGTGCGCGGCTTTTTCAGGAGCAGGGGACGCTTACGCGGCCGGCTTGCTCGAACGGCGCGATGCAGCAGCGCTCGCAGCCTTCGTCGCGACAGCGGCAGCCGCGTTGAAGTTCGTTTCGGCGATCTCGACGGCTTGCTTGGCAGCCTTCTGGACCGTTTCGTACGTCGTGTTCGCAGCGTTCAGTGCCGACTTCAGTGCGGCGACAGCCGTTTCCGAACCGGCCGGAGCGTTCTTCGCGACGTTGTCGACGAGTGCCTGGACCTTCTTGTTCTGCTCTTCGAATTGCGCTTCGGCAACCTTCGCGAACTCGGCTTGCGTCGACGACGCGATTTCATACAGGTGACGGCTGTACGACAGCACCTTTTCCGCGACCGGCTGCGACAGGCTCGCTTGCAGCGCGATCAGTTCCTGTGCGTCCTTCACCGACAGCAGGCGCTGCGCGTTTTCCTGGCTTTCGGTCAGCGTCGACTTCACGACCTGCAGGTTGAGTTCGATCAGCTTTTCGACGCCTTCGAACGCCTTGGTCGTCAGACCGAACAGGCTTTCGAGGTTGGCTTTCTGTGCGGCGGCGATTTGCTCGGGGGTCAGCAAGGACATGTCAAGCTCCTGAAAAGCGATCACGTCGATCGCAGGGATAAAGGGCACTACGATGGGGAACCTCGGCGCCGCGTGCTTTGTGCAACGCAGCAATGAGTCATATTTTAGGGCAGAGAAAAGTCTTGTCAAGCACTTTTTGTGCATTGCACAATCACGACAAATTATCGATAAAACAACGGGTTATCGCGGCCGGTTCGGAATCGGTTTCAGACGTGTTCCCACATGGTGCGCACTTGGCCGGGGCAGGCGCGCCGCACCGTGATCATGCACAGGTAAACCTGACAGGCATGTGGAACGTTATGCTTCTGTTCCTGTCGAAAAGCGCGCCGTTTCGCGATGCGCATGCCGTGGCGATGTGCCGCCGCCGCGGTCAAGACCGGTGCCTGGTACACCGAACGCCGGATACGTACTTTCCCCGCTTTAATTCGTCGCCAAAGTGACGTTATCTCAATTAACCGCGTGGTAATTCGGGAGACGGGTACTGTCGGGCGGCGCATCCCATGAATTTTTTCGATGGGAGCGCGAGGGTTGATCGAGTCATCGTTGGTCGACCCTTACATTCCGGTTTAACGACGATCGGTAAGTGCCTAATATTGCTCTTTTTTTCAGCTTTAACTACACTTGCGGAAACCCCGCCCGCTTTGTCCAGACCCCAATGAAAGCCGAATCGTTTTCACCGCGCAGATTGTTGCAGAGCATGACGCTCGGCACGGCTGTGTCGGTCGCCGTCGCCTTGCTGGCGACCGCCGCGTCCGTCGCGCCCGCTGACGCCTTTGCCGCCACTGCGAAGACCCACCAGGCCGCCAAGAAAGCCGCTTCCACTTCTTCGGAAAAGAAGCGGACGGTGAAGGCCGCCTCCGCGAAATCCGCCAACGTCGCGTCGGCCGATGCGCCGAAGGCATCGCGCAAGCGCGCGACGCTCGCGTCGAACGTGCACGGCCATCGCGGCGCGGTGCGCAAGGTCGCGTTCCAGCCGCGTCGCCCGACGGTCGGCCAGGCATTCGGCCTGCACGACACGCCGGACGCGCTCGCGCTGCGCTCGAGCGTCGCGTACGTCGTCGACCAGAACACCGGCGAGCCGCTGTTCGACAAGAATTCGCTCGCCGTCGTGCCGATCGCATCGATCTCGAAGCTGATGACGGCGATGGTCGTGCTCGACTCGAAGTCACCGATGACCGACCAGATCGAAGTCACCGACGAAGACCGCGACTACGAGAAGGGCACGGGTTCGCGCCTGTCGGTCGGCTCGGTGCTGTCGCGCGAGGACATGCTGCACATCGCGCTGATGGCGTCGGAAAACCGCGCGGCCGCCGCGCTGTCGCGCTACTACCCGGGCGGCCGTCCGGCGTTCATCGCCGCGATGAACGCGAAGGCGAAGTCGCTGGGCATGAACGACACCCACTTCGAGAATTCGACGGGCCTGTCGAGCTCGAATGTGTCGAGCGCACGCGACCTCGTGAAGATGGTCAACGCGGCGTACCAGTACCCGATGATCCGGCAGTTCTCGACCGACCGCACGTACGACGTCAATACGGGCAAGCGCAACCTGGTCTACAACAGCACGAACGCGCTGATCCGCGGCAACGGCTCGTGGGACATCGGTCTGCAGAAGACGGGCTTCATCAACGAGGCGGGCGAATGTCTCGTGATGCAGGCGACGATCCATGGCCGGCCGATGGTGATGGTGCTGCTGGATTCGTTCGGCAAGTATTCGCGCTTCGCCGACGCGGCACGCCTGCGCAACTGGCTCGACGCCGGCGGCGGCGAGCGCCTGACGGCCGCCAATACGGCGAACGGCGGCACCTGAGCGTGTCACGGCGGTTCGCGCCGTGCCGATCGCCGCAAAGAAAAAGCCCCGCGATGCGGGGCTTTTTTTCATCCGGCGCCATGCGGCGGGCGGCGCGGCTCACGCGTGCCGTTGCAGCCCTTCGGCATCCTTCGTGGGCGCGGGCCGGTAGCCGAGCGATTCCGAGATGGTCAGCGCGGTGCGGCTCAGCTGGCCGAGCCACGCGTCCTGCAGGCGGTCCGCCGGGGCCGACAGCGACAGGCCCGCGACGAGCTTGCCCGAGTCGTCGTAGATGCCGGCCGCGATGCAGCGCACGCCCAGCTCCAGTTCCTCGTTGTCCCGCGCGCACGATTGCTGGCGCACGAGTGTCAGCTCGCGCTCGAGCTTCGCGATGTCGGTGATGCTGTTCTGCGTATGGCCGGACAGCCCGGTGCGCGTCGCATAGGCGCGCACGCGCGAGGTTTCGTCGACCGCGAGAAACAGCTTGCCGACCGACGTCAGATGCAGCGGCGCGCGGCCGCCGATTGCGCGGACGACCTGCATCCCCGAGCGCTCGGAATACGCGCGCTCGATATAGACGATTTCGTCGCCCTGACGCACCGACAGGTTCACGGTCTGGCCGGTCAGGCGATGCAATTCGCGCATCGGCATCAGCGCAGCGTCGCGTACCGACAGGCGCGCCTTCACGAGGTTGCCGAGCTCGAGCAGCCGCATGCCGAGCCGGTAGGTGCCGGGATCGGAGCGGTCGACGAGGCGGCAGGTCACCATGTCGTTGAGGATGCGGTGTGCGGTCGACGGATGCAGCTCCGTGCGCTGCGCAAGCTCTTTCAGGCTGACGGGGTCGCTGTGCGCGGCGAGCGCGTCCAGCAGCCGCATCATGCGTTCGATCACCTGGATCGACGTTTTGGAATCCGGGGTGGGTTGGCTCATGTCGGGGGAGAATCGGTTGACGCGTCAAGCGGTGTTGCGTCGATTGTATCTCGTATCGTGAAAAAAGCGAACGCCGTTCGAGGAAGTCCTCGTTTCCGGCATCGCGCACTTGCGCGCGTGCCGGCGTTGGTCTTGCCGGCCAAACGGCGGATAATGAGAGCCGTTTTCTCGAAGGAGCGCGTATGCGAGTCGGTTTGTTCGTGACCTGCCTGGTCGACCTGATGCGTCCGGAAATCGGCTTTTCCGCGCTGAAACTGATTCGCGAAGCCGGCTACGAGGTGTTCGTGCCGCCCGCGCAAACCTGCTGCGGCCAGCCGGCCTACAACTCGGGCGACCGCGCGCTCGCACGGGATCTCGCCGAAAAGACGCTGCGCGAGTTCGAGCAGTTCGATTACGTCGTCGCGCCGTCGGGCTCGTGTGGCGGCATGATCCGCGCGCACTACGGCGACCTGTTCCGCGACGACCCCGAACTGATGGGGCGCTATGCGCGATTCCAGCAGAAAGTCTACGAACTGACCGATTTCCTCGCGAACGTCGCGAAGGTGACGCTCGCCCCCGGCGAATTCACGGGGCCCGTCACCTATCACGACTCATGCTCGGGCCTGCGCGAGCTCGGCGTGAAGGCGCAGCCGCGCGCGCTGCTCGCGCAGCGCGGCGTGGCCGTCACCGAGATGAAGGACTGCGAGCACTGCTGCGGCTTCGGCGGCACGTTCGCGGTCAAGTACGGCGACATTTCGGCGGCCATCGCGGACGAAAAGTGCGCGAACGTGCGCGCGTCCGGTGCGGGTGCCGTCGTGCTCGGCGATCTCGGCTGCATGCTGAACATCGAAGGGCGGTTGCGCCGCACGGGCGACCGCGACACCCGCGTGCTGCACGTCGCGCAGGTGCTGGCGGGCGACGTCTGACGCCCGGTTCCCGCCTACTTTTCCTCGATACCGCGATGCAAGTTCAATCGATGCATTTCAAGGCGCGCGCCGGCCAGAAGCTGGCCGACCAGCGCCTGCAGCAGAACCTGAAGAAGCTGTCGACGAAGTTCGTGTCCGCGCGCGCCGATGCGATGACCGCGATCGACTTCCAGGCGACGCGCGCCGCGCTGAAGGCGCGCCGCAACCGTGCGCTGGAGAACCTCGACGTGTGGCTCGAGGCGTTCGAGCGCGAAGCGACGCGGCGCGGCACGACGGTACTGTTCGCGGAAACGACCGCGGACGCCGCGCGGCTCGTCGCCGACATCGCGCGGCGCCACGACGTGAAGAAGGTCATCAAGACGAAGTCGATGGTGTCCGAGGAAATGCGCCTGAACGCGGTGCTTGCCGAGATGGGCGTGCAGTCGATCGAGACGGACCTCGGTGAATACATCCTGCAGATCAACGACAACGAGCCGCCGAGCCACATCATCGCGCCCGTCGTGCACAAGGACAAGGACGAGATCGCCGACCTGTTCGCGCGCACGCACCACCGGGAGCGGCTGACCGAGATTCCGGACATGACGCGCGAGGCGCGCGAGGTGCTGCGCCCGCATTTCCTGTCGGCCGACATGGGCGTGACGGGCGGCAACTTCGTGATCGCCGAGACGGGGTCGGTTGCGCTCGTCACGAACGAAGGCAACGAAGGGATGTGCACGGTGATGCCGCGCGTGCATGTCGCGGTGACGGGCATCGAGAAGGTGCTGCCGACGCTCGAGGATCTCGCGACCGCGATGCGTCTGCTGCCGCGCTCGGCGACCGGCCAGAAGACCTCGAACTACTTCTCGGTGCTGACCGGGCCGCGTGGCCCCGGCGACGAGGACGGCCCGGAACACAACTACGTGGTGCTCGTCGACGGCGGCCGCACGGGCCTGATCGGCGGCGAATTCCAGGAGATGCTGCGCTGCATCCGCTGCGGCGCGTGCATGAACCATTGCCCGGTTTACCAGAAGGTCGGCGGGCACGCGTACGGATGGGTCTATCCGGGCCCGATGGGGTCGGTATTGACGCCGAGCTACGTCGGGATCGACCGTGCGCTCGACCTGCCGCAGGCCGCGACGCTGTGCGGCGAATGCGACAGCGTGTGCCCGGCCGGAATCCCGCTGTCGCACCTGCTGCGCACGCTGCGCGAGAAACAGGTCGAGCGGCACCTGCGGCCGTGGCGCGAGCGCGCCGCGCTCGCCGCGTGGGGCTTTGTCGCGCGCCGGCCGCTCCTTTACGCGCTGACGACCAAGCTCGCGGTACGGATCCTCGAGCGGCTGGGCGGCAACGGCGGCACGCTGCGGCGCCTGCCGATGATGGGCGGCTGGATGGACACGCGCGACATGCCGACGCCGACCGGCCGGACGTTCCGCGAACTGTACGCGGCCTCGCAAAGCCACCTGGGCTGACGACTGTTCATCGGGTGGCAACAGTGCGTTCGCTATTCATGTATTTATCTTGATAGGTGCGGTCTATAGAATCCTGCCTGTAGTCCCCGGAATCGGGTTTCGGGGCATGAGGTCAAGGAGCCGCATCATGAAAAAGACAATATCGATGTACTGGCCGCTGGCAATCGTCGTTCCGCTCGCCGCGGCCGCTTATCTGCACGCGATGGCCGACGCGCCGGCGCGCGGACCGATCGCCGTTCATCAGGCATCGGCGGAACTCGCGCGCGCGGTGTCGTTCGGGCTGGTCGACGACGCGGCGAAACCGCTGCCGGCCGCATCCGGCGACGTCGTGCTCGCCGCACCCAAGGCGCTGTAAGGCACGCCGCCGTCGCTTCGCGCGGCGGCGCGATTCCGGGCGCCTTTGTATAATGGCGCGTTCTTCTCCCGCGCGGCTCGCCGCGGCTTTCCGATAGTGCGATGACCCGCGTTGCGATCTGTTTCGTCTGTCTCGGCAATATCTGCCGTTCGCCCACTGCAGAAGGCGTGATGCGCCACCAGGTGGACGCGGCCGGGCTGGCCGACCGGATCGAGGTCGATTCGGCCGGTACCGGCGACTGGCACGTCGGCGAGCCGCCCGACACGCGCGCGCAGGCGGCGGCCCGCACCCGCGGCTACGACCTGTCGGCGCTGCGGGCGCGGCAGGTGAGCGCGGCGGATTTCGAGCGGTTCGACCTGCTGCTGGCGATGGACGAAGCCAATCTCGCGGAATTGCGGCGGCGCTGCCCGCCTGGGCATCGCGACAAGGTGCGCCTCCTGATGGAATTCGCGCCGGGCGCGGCCGGGACCGAAGTGGCCGATCCTTATTTCGGCGGCGCGCAGGGCTTCGAACAGGTGCTCGACCAGGTCGAGCGCGCGTGCGCGGGCCTGCTGGACACCCTCCGGAGCGGTACCGCACGCTGATCGTGGCGGGGTATTCAGCGGTCTGCGAATACCCTGTCGAAGACATGGATACTTGACTAAAAACGTCAAATATTTATACTTGACCAAAATCGTCAAGATTGCAGTCCCCTAGACACCATGAGACTCACCACCAAAGGCCGTTTCGCCGTCACGGCGATGATTGACTTGGCACTGCGCCAGGAGCAGGGCCCGGTGACGCTTGCAGGCATCAGCCAGCGCCAGCGGATTTCGCTCTCGTATCTCGAACAGCTGTTCGGCAAGCTGCGCAGGCATGAAATCGTCGAATCCGTGCGCGGCCCGGGCGGCGGCTACAACCTCGCGCGTCGCGCGCAGGACGTCACCGTCGCCGACATCATCATCGCGGTCGATGAACCGCTCGACGCCACGCAGTGCGGCGGCAAAGGCACGTGCGACGGCTCGAAGCAGCCCGACGGCCATTGCATGACGCACGAGCTGTGGTCGACCCTGAACCAGAAAATGGTCGAATACCTCGATTCGGTATCGCTGCAGGATCTCGTCGATCAGCAGCGCGCACGCGAGGGCGCGCCCGCGGTGCTGCGCGACCGGCGCGCGCCGGAGCCCGCCGCGGCGCCGGCCGAACCGGTGCGCACGATGCCGCTCGGTCCCAATTCGGTGTTCAACATCGCGAGTTCGTGAGCGCGAACGCGCCGCACACCCCATAACGCACATAGTCCCTGCACAGAATACCCGGAGCGACAGATGACCCAAGAGACTCTCCACCTGCCCATCTACATGGATTACAGCGCGACGACGCCGGTCGACCCGCGCGTGGTCGACAAGATGGTGCCGTACCTGCGCGAGCAGTTCGGCAACCCGGCATCGCGCAGCCACGCGTACGGCTGGGATGCCGAGCGCGCGGTCGAGGAAGCGCGCGAACAGGTGGCTGCGCTCGTGAACGCGGATCCGCGCGAGATCATCTGGACGTCCGGCGCAACGGAATCGGACAACCTTGCGATCAAGGGTGCCGCGAACTTCTACAAGGGCAAGGGCAAGCACATCGTCACGGTGAAGACCGAGCACAAGGCCGTGCTCGACACCTGCCGCGAGCTCGAGCGCGACGGCTTCGAAGTCACCTATCTCGACGTGAAGGAAGACGGCCTGATCGACCTCGACGTGTTCAAGGCCGCGCTGCGCCCGGACACGATCCTCGTATCCGTGATGCACGTGAACAACGAGATCGGCGTGATTCAGGACATCGAGACGATCGGCGAGATCTGCCGCGAGAAGGGCATCGTGTTCCACGTGGACGCCGCACAGTCGACCGGCAAGGTCGAGATCGACCTCGCGAAGCTGAAGGTCGACCTGATGTCGTTCTCGGCGCACAAGACCTACGGCCCGAAGGGCATCGGCGCGCTGTACGTGCGTCGCAAGCCGCGCGTGCGCATCGAAGCGCAGATGCACGGCGGCGGCCACGAGCGCGGGATGCGTTCGGGCACGCTGGCGACGCACCAGATCGTCGGCATGGGCGAAGCGTTCCGCATCGCGCGTGAAGAAATGGCGACCGAGAACGAGCGCATTCGCATGCTGCGCGACAAGCTGCTGCGCGGCCTGTCGCAGATCGAGGAAACGTACGTGAACGGCGACATGGAGCACCGTGTGCCGCACAACCTGAACATCAGCTTCAACTTCGTCGAAGGCGAGTCGCTGATCATGGCGATCAAGGACGTCGCGGTATCGTCGGGCTCGGCTTGCACGTCGGCGTCGCTGGAGCCGTCGTACGTGCTGCGTGCACTCGGCCGCAACGACGAACTCGCGCACAGCTCGATCCGCTTCACGGTCGGCCGCTTCACGACGGAGCAGGACGTCGACTTCGTGATCAACCTGCTGAACAGCAAGATCGCGAAGCTGCGCGAACTGTCGCCGCTCTGGGAAATGCACCAGGAAGGTATCGATCTGTCGACGATCGAATGGGCCGCACACTGAACACCGCATTGAATACATTCGCGGGCGGATTTGCGCACGCAGACGTAACGAGTCAAGGAGTTTGAGTCATGTCATACAGCAACAAGGTTCTGGATCACTACGAAAACCCGCGTAACGTCGGTTCGTTCGCGAAAGACGACGACGCGGTCGGCACGGGCATGGTCGGCGCGCCGGCCTGCGGCGACGTGATGAAGCTGCAGATCCGCGTCGGCGCGGACGGCGTGATCGAAGACGCGAAGTTCAAGACGTACGGCTGCGGTTCGGCCATCGCGTCGAGCTCGCTCGTGACCGAGTGGGTGAAGGGCAAGACCCTCGACGAGGCACTGTCGATCAAGAACACGCAGATCGCCGAAGAGCTGGCCCTGCCGCCGGTGAAGATTCACTGCTCGATTCTCGCGGAAGACGCGATCAAGGCAGCCGTGGCCGACTACAAGAAGCGCCACGACACCAAGGAAGGCGATCAGGCAGCTGCCTGAGCGGCATCGAGCGGCTTGTGAAGGATCGCGGCGGGCCCGGGTGGCGCGCCGCGGCAAGGACATCATGGCAATTACACTGACCGAAAAAGCAGCACAGCACGTCCAGAAATACCTCGTCCGTCGCGGCAAGGGTGTGGGCCTGCGGCTTGGCGTTCGCACGACCGGGTGCTCGGGGCTCGCGTACAAGCTCGAGTATGTCGACGAGCTGGCTCCCGAGGATCAGGTGTTCGAGAGCCATGGCGTGAAGGTCGTCGTCGACCCGAAGAGCCTCGCGTACATCGACGGCACCGAGCTCGACTTCGCACGCGAAGGCCTGAACGAGGGGTTCAAGTTCAACAACCCGAACGTGAAGGACGAGTGCGGCTGCGGCGAATCGTTCCGCGTGTGACGCGGGTTTCCGCGCGATGCGGGCAAGAGGCGGCACGGGCCGCCTTTTTAATGTGCGGCGTTTGCCGCGCGACGAACCGGAATTGAACGCGACGATGGTTTCGCTGAAAGACAGCCACTTCGATCTGTTTCACCTGCCGGCGCAATTCGCGCTCGACGAGACGGCGCTCGACAGCGCCTATCGCACGGTGCAGACGCAGGTGCACCCGGACCGCTTCGCGGCGGCCGGCGACGCGCAAAAGCGCATCGCGATGCAATGGGCGACCCGTGCGAACGAAGCCTACCGCACGCTGCGCGATCCGCTGAAGCGCGCGACCTATTTGCTGTCGCTGCGCGGCGTCGACATCGGTGCCGAAAACAACACCGCGATGGAGCCCGCGTTCCTGATGCAGCAGATGGAGTGGCGCGAAGGCATCGAGGATGCCGCGGCTGCCCGCAACGTCGACGCGCTCGATGCGCTGCTCGCCGAGCTGCGCGACGAAAAGCGCGTGCGCCTCGAGCGCCTCGGCACGCTGCTCGACAGCGCGGCCGACCAGGCCGCCGCCGAGGCCGTGCGCCAGCTGATGTTCATCGAACGGGTCGCGTCGGAAGTGGGCGCGCAGATCGAGCGCCTCGAAACTTAACCGCGTGCCTCGCGGCACGCGCAGCAAACGGGCCGAGCGCCCGAACGAACCAAGATGGCTTTACTGCAAATTTCCGAACCGGGCATGGCGCCGGCGCCGCACCAGCGGCGACTCGCTGTCGGGATCGATCTCGGCACGACGAACTCGCTCGTCGCGGCCGTGCGCAACAGCGTGCCCGAAGTGCTGCCGGACGAAGCGGGCCGCGCGCTGCTGCCGTCGGTGGTCCGTTATCTGGAGAAGGGCGGCCGCCGCATCGGTCACGAAGCGAAGGAGCAGGCCGCGACCGATCCGCGCAACACGATCGTGTCGGTCAAGCGCTTCATGGGCCGCGGCAAGGCCGAGGTCGAAGGCGCGGCGAACGCGCCGTACGAATTCGTCGATGCACCCGGCATGGTGCAGATCCGTACGATCGACGGCGTGAAGAGCCCGGTCGAAGTGTCGGCCGAGATTCTCGCGACGCTGCGTTACCGTGCGGAAGACACGCTCGGCGACGACCTGGTCGGCGCGGTGATCACGGTGCCCGCGTACTTCGACGACGCGCAGCGCCAGGCGACGAAAGACGCCGCGCGCCTCGCGGGCCTCAACGTGCTGCGCCTGTTGAACGAACCGACCGCGGCTGCGATCGCCTACGGTCTCGACAACGCGGCCGAAGGCCTCTACGCGGTGTACGACCTCGGCGGCGGCACGTTCGACCTGTCGATCCTGAAGCTGACGAAGGGCGTATTCGAAGTGCTGGCCGCGGGCGGCGATTCCGCACTCGGCGGCGACGATTTCGACCACGCGCTGTTCGGTCACGTACTTGCGCAGGCCGGCATCGACGCGAAGGCGCTCGCGCCCGAGGACGTGCGCCTGCTGCTCGATCGCGTGCGCGTGCTGAAGGAAGCGCTGTCGTCCGCGCCGCAGGCGTCGCTCGACGTGACGCTGTCGACCGGTGCACACCTCGTGCAGACGATCTCGCACGACACGTTCGCCGCGCTCGTCGAGCCGCTCGTGCAGCGTACGCTGACGCCGACCCGCAAGGCCCTGCGCGATGCGCAGGTGAGCCCGGCCGACATCAAGGGCGTCGTGCTGGTCGGCGGCGCGACGCGCATGCCGGTGATCCGCGAGGCGGTCGCGAAGTATTTCGGCCAGCCGCCGCTCGTCAACCTCGATCCGGACCAGGTCGTCGCGCTCGGTGCGGCGATCCAGGCCGACCTGCTCGCCGGCAATCGCGGCAGCGGCGACGACTGGCTGCTGCTCGACGTGATCCCGCTGTCGCTCGGCGTCGAGACGATGGGTGGTCTCGTCGAGAAGATCATTCCGCGCAATTCGACGATTCCGATCGCGCGTGCGCAGGAATTCACGACCTTCAAGGACGGCCAGACCGCGATGGCGATCCACGTCGTGCAGGGCGAGCGCGAGCTCGTCGCCGACTGCCGCTCGCTCGCGCGCTTCGAGCTGCGCGGCATCCCGCCGATGACGGCCGGTGCGGCGCGCATCCGCGTGACCTACCAGGTCGATGCGGACGGGCTGCTGTCGGTGTTCGCGCGCGAGCAGCATTCGGGCGTCGAGGCGTCGGTCGTCGTGAAGCCGTCGTACGGCCTCGCCGACGACGACATCGCGAAGATGCTCGAGGACAGCTTCAAGACCGCCGAGATCGACATGCGGGCACGCGCGCTGCGCGAAGCGCAGGTCGAGGCCGAGCGGATGATCGAGGCGACGCAGGCGGCGCTGGCGGCCGACGGCGAATTGCTCGACGACGCCGAACGCACGCAGGTCGACGCGCTCGTCGCGGCGCTGCGCACGATCGCGCAGGGCGACGACACGGACGCGATCGAGACTGCGACCAAGACGCTGGCCGACGGCACCGACGAATTCGCGGCGCGCCGGATGGACAAGAGCATCAAGCGCGCACTGTCGGGCCGCCGCCTCGACGAGATCTGAACGAACGAACTGCATGCGGGCCGGCGACGGCCCGCACGATATTGAACCGTGCGGCGCCAGCCGCCGCACCCTGACTGACGGAACGGACATGCCTCAACTGGTGGTGCTGCCTCACGTCGAACTGTGCCCGGACGGCGCAGTGATCGACGCGACGCCCGGCAAGAGTATTTGCGACAACCTGCTCGACAACGGCATCGAGATCGAGCATGCGTGCGAGAAGTCGTGCGCCTGCACGACCTGCCACGTGGTGATCCGCGAGGGCTTCAACGATCTCGAGCCGTCCGAGGAGGACGAAGACGACCTGCTCGACAAGGCGTGGGGCCTCGAGCCGACATCGCGCCTGTCGTGCCAGGCGATCGTGAAGGAAGATTCGGACCTGGTGGTCGAGATCCCGAAGTACTCGATCAACCACGCGAAGGAAAATCACTGACGGATCGGCGGGGCGGACTCGCCACGTATACGGGAGAGCAGGCCATGAAATGGACCGATTCGCGCGAAATCGCCATCGCGCTGGCAGACAAGCATCCGGACGTCGATCCGCAGCGGATCAATTTCGTCGACCTGCGCCAATGGGTCATCGAGCTGGACGGCTTCACCGACGACCCGGCGCACTCGGGCGAGAAGATCCTCGAAGCGATCCAGGCTCACTGGATCGACGAATCGGACTTCGACGACGAAGACTGAGGTTCGCGCCGACGCCCGCACCGCGTGGCGCCGGCAACGCTCCCGCAAATGAAAAAGGCTCGTGACGCGTCACGAGCCTTTTTCATTTCCGCGCGGCGCAAGAGCCGCGCGGCGATTCGTCATGCATTACGAGCCGACCAGCGTGCCGTTCTCGATCCGCACGCGCTGGCCCTGGCCGAACGGCGGCGGGTTGTGGTACGTGAACGTGCGCGTCGCGCCGCTTTCCATCTGGACCTGCACCTGGTAGTCGGTTTCCGCGCGCACCTGCTTCTCGACCTGGTTGCCGGCGAGACCGCCGCCGAGCGCGCCGATGATCGTCATCGCGGTGCGGCCGTTGCCGTGACCGAACTGGTTGCCGAGCAGGCCGCCGGCCGCTGCGCCGCCGACCGCGCCGATCCCCGAGCTCTGGCCCGGCGTGCGCGTCTGCGTGATCGCGACGACCGTGCCGCAGGTCTGGCAATAGGCCGGCTGCGCGGGTGCGGACGGCTGTTGCGCGTATTGCGGCGGTTGCGGTGCCGGCGTATGGCGGTGGTGCGTGGCTGCCGGGCGCGGCGCGGGCCGCGGCTCGGCTTGTGCCGCAGCCGCCTTCTCAGCAGCGGCTTTCTCGGCCGCAGCCTTCTGCGCGGCCTGTTCGGCTGCCTGCTGCTGCGCTTGCGCGGCGAGCGCGGCGCTGGCTGCCGCGGCCGTATCGACGGCCGGCTGCGACGCGATCAGCGCGGCCTGGGTCTGGCCGTTCTGCGCGTTGTTGCTGCTGGCCTTCGGGAAGATGCCCGTGATCGCGGCAGTGGCGGCGAGGCTGGCGACGATGACGGCGCCTGCGGCGGTCGCGATGAGCGGGTGCAGGCGTTGCTTTTGCGGCGTGGTTTGATTCTGGTTGTCCATTTTCTTCTCCGGTGTCGACCCGGTTTCGCACGTTGGCGCTGGCCGGATCCCACGCTCGGGAGCGAGCAGACTTGGCGTTCCGGCGCCTCGTTCTGGTCCCGTGGTCATGCGTGGTGACGCAACAGGAGTGTCGTCCACGAGCGAGCGACGCACCGTATCAAGGTGTAACGAATTGCAGCGCGGGATCGGCGTTTGCTACAGGGAAAACCCGGAGAAGGCCGTCGCGACGAGGGAATAAAACGGGGGAGGATCGAAAACCGGTGAACGCCGGCAGGCGGGATTTACGCGTGGTTACAAAGCTGACGCGTGCGCGCCGCAGGGCGCGGCGCACACGCGGGCACGGCCGTCAGTCTTCGCGGCGCAGGTGCGGGAACAGCAGCACGTCGCGGATCGTCGGGCTGTCGGTCAGCAGCATCACGAGACGGTCGATGCCGATCCCGCAACCGCCCGTCGGCGGCATCCCGTGTTCGAGCGCGCGGATGTAGTCGGCGTCGAAGAACATCGCTTCCTCGTCGCCGGCATCCTTCTGCTCGACCTGCTTCTTGAAGCGCGCGGCCTGGTCTTCCGGATCGTTCAGCTCCGAGAAGCCGTTCGCGATCTCGCGGCCGGTCATGAACAGCTCGAAACGCTCGGTGATGCCCGGCACCGTGTCCGACGCGCGTGCGAGCGGCGACACTTCGACCGGGTAGTCGATGATGTAGGTCGGCTCCCACAGCTGCGATTCGGCGGTTTCCTCGAACAACGCGAGCTGCAGCGCGCCGATGCCGGCGTTCAGGAAGGCCGGCTGCGACACGTCGACGCCGAGGCGCTTCAGTTCGGAACGCAGGAACGCGTCGTCCGACAGCTGGCCGTCGGTGTACTGCGGCGCGTACTTCTGGATCGCCTGCGTGATCGTCAGGCGGTGGAACGGCTTCGCGAGATCGAGCTCGCGGCCCTGGTACTGGATCGTCGCGGTGCCGAGCGCATCGATCGCCGCCTGGCGGATCAGCTGCTCGGTGAAGTCCATCAGCCAGCGGTAGTCGGTGTACGCGGCGTAGAACTCCATCATCGTGAATTCCGGGTTGTGGCGCGGCGACACGCCTTCATTCCGGAAGTTGCGGTTGATCTCGAACACGCGTTCGAAACCGCCGACGATCAGGCGCTTCAGGTACAGCTCCGGCGCGATGCGCAGGAACATCTGCATGTCGAGCGCGTTGTGGTGCGTGACGAACGGCTTGGCCGCGGCGCCGCCCGGGATCGGGTGCAGCATCGGCGTCTCGACTTCCATGAAGTCGGCGTTGTCCATGAACTTGCGGATCGACGCGATGGTCTTGGTGCGCGCGCGGAACGTGTCGCGCGTTTCCGGCGTGACGATCAGGTCGACATAGCGCTGGCGATAGCGCATTTCCTGGTCGGCGAGGCCGTGGAACTTGTCCGGCAGCGGACGCAGCGCCTTCGACAGCAGGCGCAGTTCCTTGCACTGGACCGACAGCTCGCCCTTGTTGGTGCGGAACAGCACGCCGCGTGCGGCGACGATGTCGCCCAGGTCCCACTTCTTGAATGCGTCGTAGGTTTCCGCGCCGACGTCGTTCGGCGTCACGAAGAACTGGATCTGGCCCGAACCGTCCTGCACCGTCGCGAAGCTCGCCTTGCCCATCACGCGCTTGAGCATCATGCGGCCGGCGACCGACACCTCGACCGGGTTCGCTTCGAGCGCGGCCTTGTCCGAGTCGGCGAATTTCACCTGGAGATCGGCGGCGTGATGCGTCGGCCGGAAATCGTTCGGATAGGCGACGCCTTGCTCGCGCAGTGCGCGCAGCTTCTCGCGGCGCTCGGCGATGATCTGGTTTTCGTCCGCCGCGACGGCGGGCTGCGTTTGGGTCGGTTCGGTCATGATGGTCGGAATTCGGAGTGGGTGCGGCAACGCAACGGGAAGGGCGGCGCGACCGGAGGGGCCGCGCCGCGGCGCTTACACGCCCTGTTTGAGGCTCGCGCTGATGAAGTCGTCGAGATCGCCGTCGAGGACGGCTCTCGTGTTGCTCATTTCGACGTTCGTGCGCAGGTCCTTCACGCGGCTCTGGTCGAGCACGTACGAACGGATCTGGTGGCCCCAGCCCACATCGGTCTTGCTCGATTCGAGCTTGTCCTGTTCGGCCTGGCGCTTGCGCATTTCGACTTCGTACAGGCGCGATTTCAGCATCGCCATTGCTTCGGCGCGGTTGCGGTGCTGCGAGCGGTCGTTCTGGCACTGCACGACGATACCGGTCGGCATGTGCGTGATCCGCACCGCGGAGTCGGTCTTGTTGATGTGCTGGCCGCCCGCGCCCGAGGCGCGGTACGTGTCGATGCGCAGGTCGGCCGGGTTGATCTCGACTTCGATCGAATCGTCGATTTCCGGATAGACGAACACCGACGAGAACGACGTGTGACGGCCGCCCGACGAGTCGAACGGCGACTTGCGCACGAGGCGGTGGATGCCCGTTTCGGTGCGCAGGAAGCCGTATGCGTATTCGCCCGTGACCTTGACCGTCGCGTTCTTGATGCCGGCGACGTCGCCGTCGGACTCTTCGAGCACCTCGGCCTTGAAGCCCTTGCGTTCGCAGTAGCGCAGGTACTGGCGCAGCAGCATCGATGCCCAGTCGCACGCCTCGGTGCCGCCGGCGCCGGCCTGGATGTCGATGAAGCAGTTGTTCGGGTCGGCCGGGTTCGAGAACATCCGGCGGAACTCGATGTCGCCGACGCGTGCTTCGAGCTT
The DNA here is from genome assembly GCF_003857985.1 of Burkholderia sp. Bp9090. Taxonomy (NCBI): domain Bacteria; kingdom Pseudomonadati; phylum Pseudomonadota; class Betaproteobacteria; order Burkholderiales; family Burkholderiaceae; genus Burkholderia; species Burkholderia sp. Bp9090. The sequence goes on along the minus strand of NZ_QTPV01000021.1, from coordinate 52,263 downwards.
CTTCGCGTCGTCTTCCGATGCGACGAGGGTGTCTTCGTCGCCTTCCTCGCGTGCGAGCTCGAACAGATCGAGCGCATCGCGCAGGTCGCTATCGAGCGCCGTCAGCGTCGTGACGACGCCTTCGAGCAGCTTTTTCTCGCGGCCGAGCGCCTGGGCGTTCTTCGAATCGTTCCAGACGTTCGGGTCCTCGAGTTCCTTGTTGACTTCGGTCAGACGCGCAGCTTTGGCGTCGTAGTCAAAGATACCCCCGAAGCTCGCCCGCGCGGTTGCGCAGGTCGAGCAGGGAGCTTTCGATCGCGTTGAGACGTTCCGCTTCCATGATCGTTCGCTGTTCTTGCTTCGTAAAAAAGCGGAATTATAGCCGATCGGCAGGGTTTCCCGGTGACGCGGAGTGTGCTTGCGCGCGCGCCGCGGCCCCGTCCGGCGCGGCGCGCATGTGGTCCGCATGGTTCGCACATGGCCCGCGGGCGCCGCGGGCCGGGTGGCCGGCCGGTCGGCGCTCAGCCGGCCGCGTGTTCGACGATCAGCTGGACGCGCGTCACGCCGTTCCACGTGTCGGCCACGAGGCGGTACGCGATCAGCGCGCTCGCCGGCAGCGGCTCGGTGTGGTTGAACCAGATCGCGTTGAAGCGCTGGCGGCCGCGCGCCAGTTGCAGCTTCAGGTGCTTTTCCTTCACGAGCGACTGCGACACGACGTCGAATTCGCCGGAGAAAAGCGGGGCCGGAAAGCCCTGGCCCCAGACGGCTTCGTCGAGCAACCCGACGAACTGCGGCGTGAAATACGCTTCCTCGAGTTCGCCGTCGGTCTCGATCACGCGCGCCAGCGCGTCGTCGGACAGCCATTCGCGCGCGACGGCCTCGAACGCGGCCGCGAAGCGCGGCACGTTGTCGGTGTCGAGCGTGAGACCGGCCGCCATCGCGTGGCCGCCGAACGCGACGATCAGGTCGGGCTCGCGCTTCGACACGAGGTCGAGCGCATCGCGCAGGTGGAAGCCGGGAATCGAGCGGCCGGAACCCTTGACCCGCGTGCCGGCCTCGTCCGCATGCGCGAACGTGAACGACGGGCGGTGGAATTTCTCCTTGAGCCGTCCGGCGACGATGCCGATCACGCCCTGGTGCCACTCGGGATTGAACAGCGTGATCGTGCATGCGTCGGCCGGATCGACGTCGGCGAGATCGGCGAGCGCCTGCTGCTGCATGCCGGCCTCGATCTCGCGGCGCTCGCGGTTCATCACGTCGAGCTGCTGCGCGAGGTCCCACGCGCGGCCGATGTCGTCGGTGATCAGGCACTCGATGCCGAGCGACATGTCCGAGAGCCGCCCGGCGGCGTTCAGGCGCGGGCCGAGGCCGAAGCCGAGGTCGAAGCCCGATGCGGTGCGCGCCTCGCGGCCGGCGGCGCGGAACAGCGCGGCGATACCCGGCTGCATGCGGCCGTTGCGGATGCGCTGCAGCCCCTGTGCGACGAGCACGCGATTGTTGCCGTCGAGCCGCACGACGTCGGCGACGGTGCCGAGCGCGACGAGGTCGAGCAGCCCGTCGAGGCGCGGTTCGGCTTCCTTGCTCGCGAATGCGCCGCGGCGGCGCAGCTCGGCGCGCAGCGCGAGCAGCACGTAGAACATCACGCCGACGCCGGCGATGTGCTTGCTCGGGAACGCGCAGCCGGGCTGGTTCGGGTTGACGATCGCGCGCGCGGCGGGCAGCGCGTCGCCGGGCAGGTGGTGGTCGGTCACGAGCACGTCGATGCCGCGTGCGTTCGCGGCGTCGACGCCCGCGACGCTCGCGATCCCGTTGTCGACGGTGATCAGCAGGTCGGGCTTGCGCGCGGCCGCGAGTTCGACGATCTCTGGCGTGAGCCCGTAGCCGTATTCGAAGCGGTTCGGCACCAGGTAGTCGATTTGCGCGCCGAACATCCGCAGGCCGCGCACCGCGACCGCGCAGGCGGTCGCGCCGTCGCAGTCGTAGTCGGCGACGACCAGCAGGCGCCGCTGGTCGGCGATCGCGTCGGCGAGCAGCGCCGCGGCGTCCGCGCAGCCTTTCAGTTCGGTGGGCGGCACGAGGCGCGCGAGCGCCGTCTCGATGTCGGTCGGGGACTGCACGCCGCGCGACGCGTACAGGCGCGCGAGGACGGGATGCAGGCCGTGGCGCGCGAGCGCTTCGGCGTCGGCGGGCGCGACGGGGCGGGTAACGATCCGGGTCATACAGGTCGGGTTATTCGAACAGGGATGCCAGCGCGCGGCGGCGCCAGAACTTGCGCAGGTCGCCGCGCGTCGCGTGCAGCGTCACGGAGCTGGTGTCGCCGCACAGCGTGAAGTCGACGCCGGCCAGCTCGCCGTTCTGCAGCGCGGCGAGGGCGGGCGCGAACCAGTCGCGCTCGAGCGCGGCGAGCGCGTCGTGCCAGCGTGCCCAGTCCTGTTCGATGAACGGGGCGGACAGCGTGGGCAGCTCGACGAGCGTCGCGCCGGCGGCGGCGGGCAATGTGCCGAATGCGGCCGGCACGGCGCCGGCCTCGGCCTGCGCCGCGCGCGCGAGGCCGAGCGCGGCGGGCGACACGGACAGCACGCGCGCGAACGGCTTGCCGACCGGCTTCAGCGTGCCCTGCGCGTGGAACCAGATCGAATTGACGGCGGGCAACCCGCGCGCTTCGCGCGCTTCGTTGACCGGATGCTGAAACCACGCCATCTGCACTTCGTTCTGCAGCTTCATCCACATCCGCGAGCGTTCGCCGGTGTGCGCCTCGTGCGGCAACCAGATCTCGATGTTGCGGCCGCTGGCGCGCAGCGGCGCGGCACCGGCGAGGCGGGCGAGCTGCTCGCTGGACAGGTACCAGCGCGCCGGATGCGGCGCTTCCAGTCGCACGCCGAGCTCCTCGATCAGCGGGCGCGCGACCGCCAGCAACGCGGCGGCGTCGCCGTCGTCGAGCGCGAGGCTCGCCGGGTCGACGAGCACGAGGTGATCGTGCGCGATTTCGACATGGACGGGCTCGACGCACGCCCAGGCCTGGGTGCCCGGGTCGCCGCCGTCCGCCAGCAGCATGTAGGGCGCGAGCGGCGCCTCGTCGGCGGCGTTGCCCTGGGTCGCGCCGAACCGGCGGGCCAGCCAGCGCTCGTGCGGCAGCGTGCGCTGGAAGTCTTCGCCGGCCACGCGCTCGACGAGGCTCGCGCGGGCGAGCAACTTTTCGAGCGCGGGGCTGTCCAGCGTGTGCAGGGACGAGGCCGCATCGGCCGCCGACGGCAGCGCGAACGGAACGAGAAAATGGAGGCGTCGGTCGTGCATGATGGTGCGCATTGTATGGCAAACTGCGCGCGTGATCGGGCCGGCTGACGGTCCGATTGGGCCCGATTGCGTCCGGCGACCGCTTTTTTCGACCGCGCCCCGGGCGGCGCTCCGGCCTCGGGCCGCCATCCCCGCCGTAACCAGCAGAAAGGATTCGCTTGAAACTTCCGTACGAATGGCAGATCGGCTGGCGCTACACGCGCGCCGGCAAACGCACGACCGGCAACGGCTTCATTTCCTTCATCGCGCTCGTGTCGATGCTCGGGATCGCGCTCGGCGTCGCGGCGCTGATCGTCGTGCTGTCCGTGATGAACGGCTTCCAGAAGGAAGTGCGCGACCGCATGCTGTCGGTGCTCGCGCACGTCGAGGTGTTCTCGCCGACCGGCTCGATGCCCGACTGGCAACTGACCGCGCAGGAAGCGCGCCGCAATCCGTCGGTGACGGGCGCGGCGCCGTACGTCGACGCGCAGGCGCTGCTCACGCGCCAGGACGCGGTGAGCGGCGTGATGCTGCGCGGCGTCGAGCCGTCGCTCGAACCGGAGGTGTCGGACATCGGCAAGGACATGAAGGCGGGCCAGCTCGCCGCGCTCGTGCCCGGCCAGTTCGGCATCGTGCTCGGCGACGCGCTCGCCGGCAACCTCGGCGTGACGGTCGGCGACAAGGTCACGCTCGTCGCTCCCGAAGGCACGATCACGCCGGCCGGGATGATGCCGCGGCTCAAGCAGTTCACGGTCGTCGGCGTGTTCGAGTCGGGCCACTACGAATACGACAGCACGCTCGCGATGATCAACATCCGCGACGCGGAGGCGCTGTTCCGGATGGCCGCGCCGACCGGCGTGCGGCTGCGGCTCACCGACATGCAGAAGGCGCCGCAGGTCGCGGTCGAGCTGTCGCATACGCTGTCGGGCAGCCTGTACATCCGCGACTGGACCCAGCAGAACAAGACCTGGTTCTCGGCCGTGCAGATCGAGAAGCGGATGATGTTCATCATCCTCACGCTGATCATCGCGGTGGCAGCGTTCAACCTCGTGTCGTCGCTCGTGATGACGGTGACCAACAAGCAGGCCGACATCGCGATCCTGCGCACGCTCGGCGCGCAGCCGGGCTCGATCATGAAGATCTTCGTCGTGCAGGGCGTGACGATCGGCTTCGTCGGCACCGCATCGGGCGTCGCGCTCGGCTGCCTGATCGCGTGGAGCATTCCGTGGCTGATCCCGATGATCGAGCATCTGTTCGGCGTGCAGTTCCTGCCGCCGTCGGTGTACTTCATCAGCGAGCTGCCGTCCGAGCTCGTCGCGGGCGACGTCATCAAGATCGGCCTGATCGCGTTCGTGCTGTCGGCCGTCGCGACGCTCTATCCGAGCTGGCGCGGCGCGAAGGTGAAGCCGGCGGAGGCGCTGCGCTATGAATGATCGCGCGACCGCATTCGCGGATTCACGACAACCCATCAGACAGGATTCGGCAGGTATGCAGGAATACGTGCTTCAGGCGCGCGGGATCACGAAGGCGTTCGTGCAGGGCGGCTTCAACGTGCAGGTGCTCAACAACACCGAGCTGACGGTGCGGCGCGGCGAGAAGCTGGCGGTCGTCGGCGCGTCGGGCTCCGGCAAGAGCACGCTGCTGCACGTGCTGGGCGGCCTCGACGAGCCGAGCGCGGGCGAAGTGTCGCTGCTCGGCAAGCCGTTTACGCAGCTCGCCGAGCGCGAGCGCAACGAGCTGCGCAACCGCGCGCTCGGCTTCGTCTACCAGTTCCATCACCTGCTGCCGGAATTCACCGCGCTCGACAACGTCGCGATGCCGCTGCGCATCCGCCGGATGACGACCGAGGACGCGCGCGCGCAGGCACAGGCGATGCTCGAACGTGTCGGTCTCGGCCCGCGTGCGAAGCACCGGCCGGGCGAGCTGTCGGGCGGCGAGCGGCAGCGCGTCGCGATCGCGCGCGCGCTGGTGACGAAGCCGGCCTGCGTGCTCGCCGACGAGCCGACCGGCAACCTCGACGGCACGACGGCCGATACCGTGTTCAACCTGATGCTCGAGTTGTCCGAGACGCTCGAAACGAGCTTCGTGATCGTCACGCACGATCCCGAGCTCGCCGCGCGCTGCGACCGCATCATGCGCCTGCGCGACGGCGTGCTGCACGAGGAGCCGGCGCTGCCGGTGTGAACGAACGCCTCCGCCGTGCCGCCGGACGAGTCCCGGCGTTGCGGCGGGGCGCAGGAAAGCCGCCATGTGGATCGATACGCATTGCCATCTCGATGCCGCCGAATTCGACGCCGACCGCGACGCGGTCACGCAGGCGGCGCGTGCGGCCGGCGTGTCTCGCATCGTGATTCCGAGCATCGGGCGCGACAACTTCACGACCGTGCGCGAACTGGCGCAGCGCACACCGGGCGCGGTCTATGCGCTCGGCATCCACCCGATGTATACGCCGCACGCACGCGACGAGGATCTCGACCGGCTGCGCATGGAGATCGAGGCGAGCCTCGACGATCCGCGCTTCGTCGCGATCGGCGAGATCGGGCTCGACTACTTCGTGCCGGGGCTCGACGAAGCGCGGCAGCAATTCTTCTATCAAGGGCAGCTCAAGCTCGCGCGGGAATTCGACCTGCCGGTGCTGTGCCACGTGCGCAAGTCGCAGGACCGCGTGCTCGCCGGGCTGCGCCGCTTCGGCGTGCGGCGCGGCATCGCGCATGCGTTCAACGGCAGTTTCCAGCAGGCCGACGCGTATCTCGCACAGGGGCTGCATCTCGGTTTCGGCGGCAACGTGACGTTCGGACGCGCGTTGCAGATCCGCCGGCTCGCCGCGCAGTTGCCGCTCGACGCGATCGTCGTCGAGACCGACGCGCCCGACATCGCGCCCGAATGGGCGTACAAGTCTCGCAACGCGCCCGACCAGGTGCCGCGCATCGGTGCCGTGCTCGCCGAGCTGCGCGGGATCGACGCGCACGCGCTGTCCCTATCCACAACGGCTAACGCGCTCGCCGCGCTGCCGCGACTCGCCCTTTCGTCCGCATAATCGCTGCCGGAAGGCGCCGTCTCGATAGCGGCGGCGTCAGGTCGACGAGGAGGCGCGATGCGCGTGTGGTGGATCGCGTTCGCGCTCGGCGTCGTCGTGCTGCAGCGGCAGGCGGCGTTGCCGGGCGCGGGCGGCTGGGCAGGCGGGGCGGCGGTGCTGGCCGGTTGCGGCGCGCTGCTCGCATGGTGTGCGCGGCGCCGTCGAACCCGCGCGATCGTCGCGCTCCGGTGGGTGCTGTGCGCGTGCGCCGCCGGTGCGATCGGATTCGGCTATGCGGCCGCGCGCGCCGAATGGCGGCTGCGTGACAGCCTGCCCGTCGAGCGGGAAGGGCGCAACATCGTCGTCACTGGCGTGATCCGCGGGTTGCCGGTGATCGACGACACCGGCTCGCGACTGCTGTTTGCCGTCGAATCGAACGATGCGGCGCTGGCCCGGTTTCCTCCCGTGATCCGGTTGTCATGGCGCACGTACGGCGCGCCCGCGGCACGCGACGCGATGCCCGATTTGCGCGCCGCGCAGCGCTGGCGCCTCGTCGTGCGCCTGAAGCGTCCGCATGCCGAGGCGAATCCCGGCGTGCGAGACAGCGAGGCGGCATGGCTCGCCGCGGGCATTCGCGCGATCGGCTATGTGGTCGCGCCCGAGCGGGCGGAACTGCTCGACGCGCGTGCGTCGGGATGGCGCGCGTCGATCGATCGGCTGCGCGACGCGCTGCGTGCCGGTATCGGCGATGCGCTCGGCAGCGGCGCGCGCCATCACGGCATCGTGACCGCGCTCGCGGTCGGCGATCAATCCGGCATCGGCGACGACGCGTGGCGCGTGCTGCGCAATACGGGCACGAGTCATCTGGTCGCGATCTCCGGGCTGCACGTCGGGCTCGTCGGCGCGCTCGCCGGCGGGATCGCATCGATCGTCTGGCGGCGTCTGCGCTGGCGAGGACGTGCGGCGGCGCTGATGATTCCCGCGCCTTACGTGGCTTCGGTTGCCGCGCTGACGGCAGCCGCCGGCTATGCAGCGCTCGCCGGCTTCAACGTGCCGGCGCAGCGCGCATGGTGGATGATCGCGGCCGGTGCGGCCGCCTATCTGGCCGGACGCAGCGTGCCGACGTCCACGGTGCTGTGCGCGGCGCTCGGCGGCGTGCTGCTCGCCGATCCGTGGGCCGTGTTGTCCGCCGGGTTCTGGCTGTCGTTCGGCGCGGTTGCAGTGATCCTGATGGCGGTCGCGGGCTGGCGCGCGGTGCGCGAATTCGACGGGGGCGACAGGCACGACAGCGGCGACGGTGCGGGGGATGGCACCATCGCGGTCGACCGCTGGAGGTGGCTGCGAGCAGGGTGCGCGCGTGCCGGGCGCCGAATCGCGGAGGCCACGCGCGTGCAGTACGCGGTGACGATCGGCCTCGCGCCGCTGACGGCCGCGTGGTTCGCGCAGATCTCGGTATCCGGCCCGTTCGGCAATGCGTTCGCGATTCCGTGGGTCAGCGCCGTCGTGACGCCGGTCGTGCTCGCCGGTATCGGGTTGCCCGCGCCGTTGGACGGCTATGCGTTCCGGCTCGCGCATGCGGCGCTCGAACCGATGATGGCGCTGCTGGGGCATCTCGCCGACTGGCCGGCCGGCGTATTCTGGCTGCGCATGCCTGACTGGCCGGTGTTGATGCTGGCGTGCATCGGCGTCGCATGGGTGTTGATGCCGCGCGGCTGGCCGCTGCGCTGGGCCGCGCCGATCACGTGGCTGCCGCTGCTTGTGCCGGCGCCGGATAAACCGCCGCCGGGCGGCTTCCGGCTGACCGTGCTCGACGTCGGGCAGGGCGCGTCGGTGCTGGTCGAGACCGCGCGCCGGACCTTGCTGTTCGATGCGGGGCCGGGGCCGGAGTCGACCCATGCCGGCCAGCGGATCGTTGCGCCGTCGTTGCGCTCGCGCGGAATCCGGACCGTCGATACGCTCGTGCTCAGTCATGCGGACGCCGATCACGCGGGCGGCGCGGCGGCCGTCTATGCGGCGGTCGACGTGCGTCAGCTGCTTGCCGGCATCGCGCCGCGGCACCGGCTGTGGCGCGACGCGCAGGCGGCCGGCGTGACCGATCGGTTGCCTTGCGCGGCCGGGCAGCGGTGGAGCTGGGACGGTGTCGTGTTCACGATGCTGTGGCCGCCGCGCATGGCGGGGGCCGGTCCGTCGAACGAACAATCGTGCGTGCTGCGCATCGACGCGGTGGGCACGTCGGCCCTGCTGACGGGCGACATCGAGGCGCGCGCCGAGCGCCGCCTGGTGGCCGATGCGCGCGACGCGCTGGCCGCGCAGATCCTCGTCGTGCCGCACCATGGCAGCCGCACGTCGTCGGTCGAGCCTTTCCTCGATTCGGTCGGGCCGCGCGTCGCGGTATTTCCTGTAGGCTATCGCAATCGCTTCGGGCATCCGCACCGGACGGTCCTCGCGCGCTACGAGGCGCGCGGGATTCCGCTGCCGCGCACCGATCGCGACGGGGCCGTGCGGTTCGACGTCGCGCCGGCGGACGGCGGTTTTGCGTTCGAGCGTTATCGCGATGCGCAGCGACGGTACTGGATGGACCGGTGAGTTGGTGTGATGGCGCGCAGCAGGAACGAAGAGACCGGACACGTGCTGGAGCAGCGGAGCCCGCCGATCGCGAAGCATGGGACGGGAGTAAATGCTAAAGCACCAACTCCGGTCGACCGCGAAGCATGGGACGGGAGTAGGCGCTGAAGCGCCAGCTCCCGTCGACCGCGAAGCATGGGACAGGAGTAGGCGCTGAAGCGCCAACTCCCGTCGACCGCGAAGCATGGGACGGGAGTAAGCGCTAAAGCGCCAACTCCCGTCGACCGCGAAGCATGGGACAGGAGTAGGCGCTGAAGCGCCAACTCCCGTCGACAAAGGAGACATTGGCGTTTGAAGGACATCCTCCACTTCTCGCATGCGAACGGTTTTCCGGCCTCGACGTACCGGACGATCTTCGCCGAGCTGGCAGACGACTACGACCTGCGTTACATCGAGCGCATCGGTCACGACCGCCGCTACCCGGTGACGCGCGACTGGCCGCATCTCGTCGAGCAGCTGCTCGACGACATCGGCAGCCGCTACGAGCGCCCGGTCTGGCTCGTCGGCCATTCGCTCGGCGGCTACCTGTCGCTGATGGCAGCGCTGAAAAAACCGCACTGGGTGCGCGGCGTGGTGATGATCGATTCACCGATCATCGCGGGATGGCGCGCCGGCGCGCTGCGCGCGAGCCAGTGGGCCGGGCTCGACGAGCGGCTGTCGCCGGCGGCCGCGACGCGCAACCGGCGCACGCGCTGGGCGAGCCGCGACGAAGCCTGGCGGCACTTTCACGAGAAACCCGCGTTCGCGCGCTGGGACGAGCGGATGCTGTCGGACTACATCGACCACGGCATCCCGCAGGCGGGCGCCGACGGCGAACGCGCGCTCGCATTCGACCGGCAGGTCGAATACCTGATCTACCGGACGCTGCCGCACACGCTCGGCCCGCGGCTCGCGCACGGCGCGCCGGTGCCGCTCGGCTTTCTCGCCGGCACGCGCTCGCGCGAGGTGCGGCAGGTCGGGCTCGAGGCGACGCGCCGCGCCGCGCGCGGGCGCATCGAATGGATCGAGGGCAGCCACCTGTTCCCGATGGAGCGGCCGATCGAGACGGCCCGCGCATTGCAGCGGATGCTGAATTCGCTGAAAACGGCGGAGGGCGGCGTGCCGCGCGACAGCGCAGCGCTCGCGAACAGCGCCTGACGCCTTGGTCCGGTGCTCCGCGTCCGGCGTGCGCGGTTGCACCGTCCGGCCGGCCGGTTCGCCCCGGCGCGCACGGCTGGCGCGGCACAGCGCGAAAGGGCGGGATCATCGCGTCAATTGCTGAGAGAAGGGCGGGCTTTACGGTATAATCCGTTTTTCCCGCGAGCATCCAGCGATGACCAAATATGTTTTCGTCACCGGCGGCGTAGTTTCTTCCCTCGGCAAGGGTATTGCCGCCGCCTCTCTCGCCGCGATCCTCGAATCGCGCGGTCTGAAAGTCACCCTCCTCAAACTCGATCCCTACATCAACGTCGACCCCGGCACGATGAGCCCGTTCCAGCACGGCGAAGTGTTCGTGACGGAAGACGGAGCGGAGACCGACCTCGACCTCGGCCACTACGAGCGCTTCATCAGCACGAAGATGCGCAAGGCCAACAACTTCACGACCGGCCAGATCTACGAATCGGTGATCCGCAAGGAACGCCGCGGCGACTATCTCGGCAAGACCGTGCAGGTGATTCCGCACATCACGAACGAAATCCAGGCGTTCATCGAGCGCGGGGCGGCATCGGCCACCTGCGGCGAACCGGACGTCGCGATCGTCGAGATCGGCGGCACGGTCGGTGACATCGAGTCGCTGCCGTTCCTCGAGGCCGCGCGCCAGATGAGCCTGCGCCTCGGCCGCAACAGCGCGTGCTTCGTGCACCTGACGCTCGTGCCGTACGTCGCGACGGCCGGCGAGCTGAAGACGAAGCCGACCCAGCACAGCGTGCAGAAGCTGCGCGAGATCGGCATCCTGCCGCACGTGCTGCTGTGCCGTGCGGACCGCCGCATCCCGGACGACGAATCGAAGAAGATCTCGATGTTCTCGAACGTGCCGGAAGACGCCGTGATCTCGGTGTGGGACGCCGACAGCATCTACAAGATTCCGCAGATGCTGCACGACCAGGGCCTCGACCGGATCATCTGCGAAGAGCTGAAGCTGTCGCCGAAGGACGCCGACCTGAGCATGTGGTCGGAGCTCGTCGAGAAGCTGGAAAACCCGAAACACGAAGTGACGATCGGCATGGTCGGCAAGTACGTCGATCTGACCGAGTCGTACAAGTCGCTGATCGAGGCGCTGCGCCACGCATCGCTGCACACGTCGACCAAGGTCAACATCGAGTACATCGACTCGGAAGAGATCGAGACGAACGGTGTCGACAGCCTGAAGCATCTCGACGCCGTGCTGGTGCCGGGCGGTTTCGGCCGTCGCGGCACGGAAGGCAAGATCGCGGCGATCCGCTATGCGCGCGAGGCAAAGGTGCCGTACCTCGGCATCTGTCTCGGCATGCAGCTCGCGGTGATCGAATTCGCGCGCGACGTCGTCGGCCTGAAGCAGGCGAACAGCACGGAATTCGATCCGGAAACGCCGGAACGCGTGGTCGCGCTGATCACCGAGTGGCACGACCGCGAAGGCAAGGTCGAGACGCGCACCGAGGAATCCGATCTCGGCGGCACGATGCGCCTCGGCTCGCAACGCTGCCCGATCAAGCCCGGCACGATGGCCGAAGAGATCTATGGCAAGGACGTGAACGAGCGCCATCGCCACCGTTATGAAGTCAATAACCGCTTCGTGCCCCAGCTCGAAGCCGGCGGCCTTATCATCAGCGCCCGTACCCCGAGCGAGGATCTGCCGGAAATGATGGAGCTGCCGCGCTCGATGCACCCGTGGTTCGTCGGCGTCCAGTTCCACCCGGAATTCACGTCCACGCCGCGTGACGGTCATCCCCTCTTCAAGTCGTTCGTCGAAGCCGCGCTCGCCAACAAGCAAGCGCGCGGAGTGTAAAGCATGAAGCTGTGCGATTTCGAGGTCGGTCTCGACCAGCCTTTCTTCCTGATCGCGGGTACCTGCGTCGTCGAATCGGAGCAGATGACGATCGACACGGCGGGCCGCCTGAAGGAGATCTGCGAGAAGCTGAACGTCCCGTTCATCTACAAGTCGTCCTACGACAAGGCGAATCGCAGCTCGGGCAAGTCGTTTCGCGGCCTCGGAATGGACGAGGGCCTGCGGATCCTCGGCGAGGTGAAGCGCCAGCTCGGCCTGCCGGTGCTGACCGACGTGCATTCGATCGAGGAGATCGAGCAGGTCGCGTCGGTCGTCGACGTGCTGCAGACGCCCGCGTTCCTGTGCCGCCAGACCGACTTCATCCACGCGTGCGCACGCTCGGGCAAGCCCGTCAACATCAAGAAGGGCCAGTTCCTCGCGCCGCACGACATGAAGAACGTAATCGACAAGGCGCGCGACGCGGCGCGTGACGCGGGGCTGTCGGAAGACCGCTTCATGGCGTGCGAGCGCGGCGTCTCGTTCGGCTACAACAACCTCGTGTCCGACATGCGCTCGCTCGCGATCATGCGCGAGACGCACGCGCCGGTCGTGTTCGATGCGACCCACTCGGTGCAGCTGCCGGGCGGGCAGGGCACGAGCTCGGGCGGCCAGCGCGAATTCGTGCCGGTGCTCGCGCGTGCGGCGGTCGCGACGGGTGTCGCGGGCCTCTTCATGGAAACGCATCCGAATCCGGCCGAAGCGAAGTCGGACGGCCCGAACGCGGTGCCGCTGAACCGGATGGGCGCGCTGCTGGAGACCCTCGTCACGCTCGACCAGGCGGTGAAGCGCAATCCGTTCCTGGAAAACGATTTCAACTAAAGATCGAATGAACCATGCGACGGCTTCGCGCGTCAGTAGCGTAAGCAATGTCGGCGCGCATGCCGTCGCAGTTTGAAGAATCCATCGTCATTCTCAGAGGAAACCCATGAGTGCAATCGTAGATATCATCGGCCGCGAGATTCTGGATTCGCGCGGCAACCCCACCGTCGAATGCGACGTGCTGCTCGAATCGGGCACGATGGGCCGCGCGGCGGTGCCGTCGGGCGCGTCCACCGGCTCGCGTGAAGCGATCGAACTGCGCGACGGCGAAGCCGGCCGCTACAACGGCAAGGGCGTGCTGAAAGCGGTCGAGCACATCAACACCGAAATCTCCGAAGCCATCATGGGCCTCGACGCGTCGGAACAGGCGTTCCTCGACAAGACGCTGCTCGAGCTGGACGGCACCGACAACAAGTCGCGCCTCGGCGCGAACGCGATGCTGGCCGTGTCGATGGCCGTCGCGAAGGCAGCGGCTGAAGAAGCCGGCCTGCCGCTGTACCGCTACTTCGGCGGCTCGGGCGCGATGCAGCTGCCGGTCCCGATGATGAACATCGTCAACGGTGGCGCGCACGCGAACAACAGCCTCGACATCCAGGAATTCATGATCGTCCCGGTGAGCCAGCCGACGTTCCGTGAAGCCCTGCGTTGCGGCGCGGAAGTGTTCCACGCACTGAAGAAGATCCTGAGCGACCGCGGCATGAGCACGGCAGTCGGCGACGAAGGCGGCTTCGCGCCGAACTTCGGCAGCAACGACGAGTGCCTGTCGACGATCCTGCAGGCGATCGAGAAGGCCGGCTACCGTGCGGGCGAAGACGTGCTGCTCGCGCTCGACTGCGCGGCCTCCGAGTTCTACCACGACGGCAAGTACCAGCTCGCGGGCGAAGGCCTGCAACTGTCGTCGGCCGAATTCACCGACTACCTCGCGACGCTCGCCGACAAGTTCCCGATCGTGTCGATCGAAGACGGCATGCACGAAGGTGACTGGGACGGCTGGAAGCTGCTGACCGAGCGCCTCGGCAAGAAGGTGCAGCTCGTCGGCGACGACCTGTTCGTCACGAACACGCGCATCCTGAAGGAAGGCATCGAGAAGGGCATCGCGAACTCGATCCTCATCAAGATCAACCAGATCGGTACGCTGACCGAAACGTTCGCGGCAATCGAAATGGCGAAGCGCGCGGGCTACACGGCCGTGATCTCGCACCGCTCGGGCGAAACGGAAGATTCGACGATCGCGGACATCGCGGTCGGCCTGAACGCCGGTCAGATCAAGACGGGTTCGCTGTCGCGCAGCGACCGCATCTCGAAGTACAACCAGCTGCTGCGCATCGAGGAAGATCTCGGCGACATCGCGAGCTACCCGGGCAAATCGGCTTTCTATAACCTGCGCTAACGCGCTACTATCGGGTTCGTCATCTCGACGCCGCTCTGTGCATGTCGCGCGGAGCGGCGCTTCTTATATCTGCGTCTCTTACATGCGGCTTGTCACTGTCGTCCTGATTGCCTTGCTGGCGCTCATTCAGTACCCCCTATGGTGGGGACACGGCGGCTGGTTGCGGGTGCACGAATTGCGCCAGCAGCTCGGCGATCAGCTGCAGAAGAATGCGGACGAGAAGCTGCGCAATGAACGGATCGCGGGCGAAGTGCAGGATCTGCAGGGCGGTACTGCGGCCATCGAGGAGCGCGCGCGCTACGAGATGGGCATGGTGAAGGATGGCGAAGTGTTCGTGCAGTTCGTATCGCCGAACGCGCCGGCCAGCCCGCTGAACAACACGCCGTCGAGCACGTCGACGCGCGGTACCGTGTCCGCGGCACCCGTGCGTGTCGTGCCGAACCCGCAGTCGATCGCGAAACCGTCGCGGCATCACGGCGGCGAGAAGGGCAAGGCCGCGCATCACTGAGCGCGGGAGTCCGAACCATTGAAAAAGCGCGGGAAATGCCGCGCTTTTTTATTTCCTGTCAGTCGTCAATCGGGTCGGTCGACGCGATGTCGCGTCACCACCACCAGCCCGGGTAACCGTAGCCATAGCCGATGCCGGTGCCCCACCGGTTGCCCCAACCGCCGCCGTAATAGCCGCCGTAGACGGTCACGGGCGGCGGCGAGTAATACGACCACGCGCGCGCGGCGGCCTCGGCCGCCATCGCGTCGTTCTGCTCGCGCAGCACCTGCCGGTCGATCTCGTCGTAGCGTTTGCGCTCCGCGCTCGACAGGGCGGGCGGCCGGCCGCCCGACGCGCCTGGCTCGGGCAGGCGGCTCAGGATCGTCGACGTAGGCGGCTGCACCGCGCAGCCGGCGAGGGCCAGCGTGCCGGCTGCGACGCCGGCCAGGACGAGGGTGCGGAACGGGCGATTCATGTGTTTCTCCAGCAGCGCGCCGCAGTGGAAAGCGGTTTGCGCCGAAGGCGGGGCCTGCGGCGCGTGAGCCGCACGGGCGACGCTCGTGCGCCATTATGCGCCCGCGCCCGCATCGCGGGCACGGACGCGCGGCTCGCTCAGTGACGCTGGTCGGTCGCGGGCGTGATGCCGGTCGCGAGCTCCGGCGCGGCGAACAACTGCGCGACGTCGACGGGATCGAATTCGTAGCGCTGGTTGCAGAACTCGCAGTGGATCTCGACGTGACCGCGCTCGACGATCACGCTGTCGACTTCGTCGCGGCCGAGCATGCGCAGCATCGCGCCGACCTTCTCGCGCGAGCACGAGCACTGGAAACGCGTCCCGGCCGGGTCGAAGTGCTGCACGTTTTCCTGCCAGAACAGCCGGCGGAACACGACTTCCGGTTCGACCTCGAGCAACTCCTTGGCGGACAGCGTGCCGCCGAGCGTGCAGACGCGCTCCCAAGTGTCGGCGTCGGTCTCGGCGTTGCGCGGCACGATGCCGCCGTCGCCCGGCAGTTTCTGCAGCAGCATGCCGACCGCGCGGTCGCGATCGGCCGCGAGCCACAGCCGCGTGTCGAGCTGCTCCGAGTGGTGCATGTAGTGCTCGAGCACCTGCGACACCGATTCGAGCGGGCCGTCGACGCCGTTCAGCGGCACGATGCCCTGGTACGGCTGCTGGCCCGGCAGTTTCTCGGCCGGGTCGAGCGTGATCACGCAGCGGCCGTGACCGCTCGCGTTGACGAGCGACGCGAAGTGCATGTCGTCGCCGATCGTCTGCGCCGCGTCGCCGGCGAACTTGGCCGTGGCGCGCATCGACAGGTCCGAGCCGCACTGGACGACCAGCATCTGGACCGGCCCGTCGCCGAAGATCTGCATGATCAGGGTGCCGTGAAATTTCAGGTTCGCCGACAGCAGCGCACACGCGGCCATCATCTCGCCGAGCACCGTGCGCACCGGGGCAGGGTAGTCACGGCGGGAAAGCACCTCTTGCCACGTGTTGCGCAGCGACACGATCTCGCCGCGCACGGGTGCCGAATTGAACATGAATTTCTGTAACTGGTCGCTCACTCTTCTTCCTTGAAATCCGCGCGAATCAGCCGATCCGCACGAGTTGCTCCTTGAAATGCGCACGCCGCTCGACGTACGTCTTCGCATTTGCGCGCAGCCGCGCGATGTCGTCTGCCGACAGCTCGCGCACGACTTTCGCCGGGGCGCCGAGAATCAGCGAATTGTCCGGGAACGTCTTGCCTTCCGTCACGACCGCGCCGGCACCGACCAGACAGTTGCGGCCGATCACCGCTCCATTCAAGACCACCGCCTGAATCCCGATCAGCGAACCCTCGCCGATCGTGCACCCGTGCAGCATCGCCTGGTGCCCGATCGTCACGTTTTCGGCAATCGTCAGCGGAAAGCCGGGGTCCGTATGCAGGACCGCGCCTTCCTGGACATTGCTGCCGGTGCCGACCGTGATCGTCTCGTTGTCGCCGCGAATCGTCGCGCCGAACCAGACGCTCGCGTTTTCCTCCAGCACGACCTTGCCGATGATGGCCGCCGTATCGGCGACGAATACGCTTTCGTGGATCGTCGGGGCCGTCTCGCCCAGTTTGTAGATCGTCACGGAGTCTCCTGGTCTCTTCGATGATGGGCGCCGGTAGAATGGCGCGTCTGGCGTGCCGGGCGCGTTGCGTGACGGCACAAACGCTTATTGTAAACCGTCGCGTGCCTGCGCTCCCGCGATGCGCGCGGATGGTGCCCCCGTTTGATGAGCATGCAGCCTTCTTCCCTTACCGCGGCGCCGCGTTGCGTGCGCCGCGCCGCACTCGACGCGCTGCGGATCTCCGAGCCGGCCGCGAAGGCCGCGCAGGTCCGTGCGCTGTATGACGCGCTGCTGGCCGGACGGGCCGCGATCGCGCCGGCGCTCGGCCTGGACGAGCCGGCCGACCTGCCCGGCCGTCCGGCGCGCCCGCCGCTCGTCGAGCCGCGCCAGCTCGAGCGCCGCAGCATGCGCTCGCCCGCGGGGCGCGCGGTGTTGCTGCACGCGCTCGCGCATATCGAATTCAACGCGATCAACCTCGCACTCGACGCCGTGTGGCGCTTCGCCGGCATGCCCGACGCGTTCTACGCGGACTGGCTGAAGGTCGCGGCCGAGGAGGCCTATCACTTCACGCTGCTGTCCGACCGGCTGGCCGGGTTCGGGCATGCGTACGGCGATTTCCCCGCGCACAACGGGCTGTGGGAGATGTGCGAGCGGACCAAGGCCGATGTGCTCGCGCGGATGGCGCTCGTGCCGCGCACCCTCGAGGCGCGCGGGCTCGACGCGTCGCCGCCGATCCGTGCGCGGCTCGTGCAGGCGGGCGACGACGCGTCCGCGGCGATCCTCGACGTGATCCTGCGCGACGAGATCGGCCATGTCGCGATCGGGAACCGCTGGTTCCGGCACTTGTGCGACGCCGCCGGCCGCGATCCGGTTCCCACCTACCGCGAGCTTGCCGAGCAGTACCATGCGCCGCGGCTGCGCGGCCCGTTCAATTTCGACGCGCGCCGCACCGCGGGATTCGAGCAGGCGGAGCTGGACGAACTCGCCGCGCAGGACGTGCCGGACGGCCCGGCGGCGGGTTAGGGCGAGCGGGCGCCGCCGGCTCCAGACGGGCGGGCGAACGCTGCCGCCGGCTGGCCACACGGGCCGCTCGGCGGCATTTCCGTGGCAGCCGATGCGCCGGACACGTACCGTCGGCTCACCGTCGCTAGAGCGCAGCCTCGACTGCCGGGCGCCGGAACGGAAGTGCCATCGCTATAATCGAACGACCATTCTTTTTTTGGCGACTGCAATGAATGCCTCGAGTTCTGTTTCCGATTTCGTCACCGTCCGCGGCGTCAAGCTGCATGTGCGGCGCTGGGGCCGGCCCGATGCGCCGACGCTGTTCATGCTGCACGGCTGGATGGACGTCGCGGCATCGTTCCAGTTCGTCGTCGACGCGCTCGCGGGCGACTGGCAGGTGATCGCGCCGGATGCGCGCGGCTTCGGCCTGTCCGACTGGCCGGTCGCGCGGCAGGGCGGCGGTCATTACTGGTTCCACGAGTACTTGGGCGATCTCGACGCGCTGGTCGATCACTATGCGCCGACCGGCGAAGTCAACCTGGTCGGGCACAGCATGGGGGCGAACGTCGTGTGCCTGTACGCGGGCGCGCGGCCGGAGCGTGTGCGGCGCGTGGTCGACCTCGAAGGGTTCGGGCTCGCCCCCGCACGGGCCGAGCAGGCGCCGCGCCGGCTGCGCGGCTGGCTCGACGAGCTGCGCGAGCCCCCGGCGCTGCGCCCGTACGCGTCGCTCGACGACGTGGCGGCCCGGCTGACCAAGACCAATCCGCGGCTCGATCCGCGCCGCGCGGCGTTCCTCGCCGCGCACTGGTCGAAGCGCGACGACGACGGCCTGTATCACCTGCTGGCGGACCCCGCGCACAAGATGGCGGGCCCGCAGTTGTACCGGCTCGACGAGGTGATGGCCGTCTGGAAGCAGGTGCGCGCGAAGGTGCTGCACGTCGAGGCCATCAATTCGCCGACGCTCGCCTACATCGCGGGCGACATCCCGCTGCCCGAGTTCAAGGCGCGCTTCGGCGCGTTCCCCGACTGGCGCGAAAAGCTCGTCGAGGATGCCGGCCACATGGTCCATCACGACCAGCCGGAGCAGGTCGCGGCGCTGATCGAGGCGTTCTGCGCATAGGCCGGCGGCGGCAGCGGCGGGGCAGGCGGGCGGCGCATTTGCCGCATTGCAGTAGAATGAAGCTTCACCTGCCATACTGACAATGAACGCTGATCTCCACTGCCATTCGAATGTTTCCGACGGGTTGCTGTCGCCTGCCGACGTCGCGCGCCGCGCCCATGCCGGCGGCGTGACCCTGTGGGCGCTGACCGACCACGACGAGATCGGCGGCCAGGCGGCGGCGCGCAGCGAGGCGGAAGCGCTCGGCATGCGCTACCTGAGCGGCGTCGAGATTTCGGTCACGTGGGCGTCGCGCACCGTGCACATCGTCGGGCTGCACATCGATCCGTCGAACCCGGCGCTCGTCGACGGCCTGTACCGCACGCGCCACGGCCGTGCGGCCCGTGCGCGGGCGATCGCCGCGCAGCTCGAGACGCTCGGCATCCCCGGCGCGTACGAAGGCGCGCTGAAGTACGTGTCGAATCCCGACCTGATCTCGCGCACCCACTTCGCGCGTTTCCTGGTCGAGAACGGCCATGCCGCATCGACGTCCGACGTGTTCGACCGCCTGCTCGGCGACGGCAAGCCGGGGTTCGTTCCGCACCGCTGGGCGACGCTGTCCGACGCCGTCGCATGGATTCGCGCGGCGGGCGGGGAGGCCGTGGTCGCACACCCGGGCCGCTACCGCTATACGCCGGTCGAATTCGACGCATTCTTCGGCGAATTCATCGATCTCGGCGGCCGGGCGATCGAGGTCATCACGGGCAGCCACACGCCCGACCAATACCGCGAATACGCGGACGTCGCGCGCCGCTTCGGCTTCGAGGTGTCGCGCGGTTCGGATTTCCATGCGCCGGGCGAGGGCCGCGTCGAACTCGGCAGCCTGCCGCCGTTGCCGCCCGACCTGAAACCGGTCTGGGAGCGCTGGCTCTGACGCGTCGCGGCCGCTTGCCGTTCGCCGTTCGCGCTGCCGGCGAGGCGCGCATCCGACTTCTCCCTCTTTACGTGTCCCCATGTCCCAGTTCTTCAGGATTCATCCGGATAATCCGCAGCCGCGTCTGATCAAGCAGGCCGCGGACATCGTCAGCAAGGGCGGCGTGATCGCAATGCCGACCGATTCGAGCTACGCGCTCGCGTGCCACCTCGACGACAAGGACGCGGTCGAGCGCGTGCGCCGCATCCGCGGCCTCGACGAGAAGCAGCACCTGTCGCTGCTCGTGCGCGACCTGTCGGAACTGGCCAACTTCGCGATGGTGGACAACCGTCAGTACCGGCAGATCAAGTCGGTGACGCCGGGCCCGTACGTGTTCATCCTGCAGGCAACCAAGGAAGTGCCGCGCCGGCTGTCGCATCCGTCGCGCAAGACGATCGGGCTGCGCGTGCCCGATCACGCGATCACGCTCGCGCTGCTCGAGTCGCTGGGCCAGCCGCTGCTCGGCACGACGCTGATCCTGCCGCCGGACGACGAGCCGCTGAACGATCCCGACGACATCCGCGCGCGGCTCGAGAAGCAGGTCGATCTCGTGATCGACGGCGGCGCGTGTCCGCGCGAGCCGTCGACGGTGATCGACCTGACGGGCGACGCGCCGCAGCTCGTGCGCGCGGGGCGCGGCGCGCTCGAACCGTTCGGGCTGTCGGCCGCGTAAGCGCCATTCATTTTTGCGCGAGTGCGCTTGTTACAATAACGCGATATGGACGCTTCCCTGATTCAGACCATCGCCGTCTACGCGCTGCCCGTGATCTTCGCGATCACGCTGCACGAGGCTGCGCACGGCTATGCCGCGCGCCTGCTCGGCGACAACACCGCCTACATGATGGGGCGCGTGTCGTTCAACCCGATGCGCCACATCGATCCGCTCGGCACGATCGCGATTCCGCTCGTGATGTATTTCCTGACCGGCGGCGCTTTCCTGTTCGGCTATGCGAAGCCGGTACCGGTATCGTTCGGCAACCTGCGCGATCCGCGCTGGGGCAGCCTGTGGGTTGCGCTCGCGGGTCCGGCCTGCAACTTCGTGCAGGCGCTGGTCTGGGGCGTGCTGACCATCGTGCTGCCCGCGGCCGGCATCGACGAGCCGTTCTTCACGCGGATGGCCTATGCGGGCGTCAGCGCGAACCTGGTGCTCGGCGTGCTGAACCTGTTTCCGCTGCCGCCGCTTGACGGCGGCCGTATCCTTGCGGCACTGCTGCCGCCGAAGCAATCGATCGCGCTGTCGCGCATCGAGCCGTACGGTTTCATCATCGTCCTCGTGCTGGTCACGACGGGCGTGCTGACGAATTTCTGGCTGCGCCCGCTCGTGAACGCCGCGGCCGGCGTGCTGAGCGCCATCCTGTCTCCCTTCGCCTCGCTTTTCTAACGACAATCATGTTCCCAGATCGTATTTTCTCCGGCATGCGACCCACCGGGTCGCTGCACCTCGGCCACTACCACGGCGTGCTGAAAAACTGGGTGAAGCTGCAGTCCGAGTACCCGTGCTTCTTCTGCGTGGTCGACTGGCATGCGCTGACGACGCACTACGAAACGCCCGAGGTCATCGAGAAGAACGTGTGGGACGTGCTGATCGACTGGCTCGCGTCCGGCATCGATCCGGCGCAGGCGACGCTGTTCATCCAGAGCAAGGTGCCCGAGCATGCGGAGCTCGCGCTGCTGCTCGGCATGAGCACGCCGCTCGGCTGGCTCGAACGCGTGCCGACCTACAAGGAGCAGATGGAGAAGCTGAAGGACAAGGACCTGTCGACCTACGGCTTCCTCGGCTACCCGGTGCTGATGGCGGCCGACATCCTGCTGTATCGCGGCTCGCTCGTGCCGGTCGGTGAAGACCAGGTGCCGCACGTCGAGATGACGCGCGAGATCGCGCGCCGCTTCAACTACCTGTACGGCCGCGAGCCGGGCTTCGAGGAGAAGGCGCTCGAGGCCGCGAAGAAGCTCGGCGGCAAGCGCGCGAAGCTCTATCACGAACTGCGCAACGCGTACCAGCAGGAGGGCGACGACGAGGCGCTCGAACAGGCGCGCGCGATGCTGCAGGAGTCGCAAAGCCTGTCGATGAGCGACCGCGAGCGCCTGTTCGGCTATCTCGAAGGCGCGCGCAAGATCATCCTGGTCGAGCCGCAGGCGCTTTTGACCGAAGCGTCGCGGATGCCGGGCCTCGACGGCCAGAAGATGTCGAAGTCGTACGGCAACACGATCGGCCTGCGCGAGGACGCGGAGACGATCACGAAGAAGGTCCGCACGATGCCGACCGATCCGGCGCGCGTGCGCCGCACCGATCCGGGCGATCCCGACAAGTGCCCGGTGTGGCAGCTGCATCAGGTCTATACGGACGAAGCGACGCACCAGTGGGTGCAGAGCGGCTGCCGCTCGGCGGGTATCGGCTGCCTCGACTGCAAGCAGCCGGTCGTCGAAGGGATCCTGCGCGAACAGCAGCCGATGCTCGAGCGCGCACAGAAGTACATGGACGATCCGTCGCTGCTGCGCGCGATCGTCGCGGACGGCTGCGACAAGGCGCGCAAGCACGCGGTCGAGACGATGCGCGACGTGCGCGAGGCGATGGGCCTGTCGTACACCTGACCTGACGGCATGCGCGAACCCGTCATTGCCGCCGCGGGCGGCCACGTCGCCCAGACCGAGCCGTCGCGCTGGGTCAGCCGGTGGTCGCGGCTCGTCCCGGCGGGCGGCGCGGTGCTCGATGTCGCCGCGGGCGGCGGCCGCCATGCGCGCTGGTTTGCGTCGCACGGGCATCCGGTCGTCGCGCTCGACCGCGATCCGGCCGCGCTGGCCGCATTGCGCGCGATTCCCGGCGTCGACGCGCGCGACGCCGATCTCGAGGGCGCGCCCTGGCCGCTGCCGGCCGGCGCGTCGTTCGCGGCGGTGATCGTCACCCATTATTTGCATCGTCCGCTCTGGCCCCATCTGCTTGATGCGGTGGCGCCGGGCGGCGTGCTGATCTACGAAACCTTCGCGCAAGGAAACGAAACGGTCGGCAAACCGTCCAATCCAGCGTTCCTGCTCGCCCCGGGCGAGCTGCTGGACGCGGTGCGCGGCCGCCTGCGGGTGGTCGCGTACGAGGACGGATTCGTCGCCGCGCCGCGCGAGGCGTTCGTGCAGCGCATCTGCGCGGTACGCGAGGGCGCGACCCCGACGGCGGGGGCGGGAATTCCACGTTACGAACTGCCCGGCTAATCCGCTACAATCTCAACGTTTACCGGTACATCAATCAATCGCGTTTCATGGCTAACGGCACCCAAGACGGCATTCAAATCCGCGGCAGCATCCCCGCGATCGTCACCCCGATGCTCGAAGACGGCAGTCTCGACCTGCCGGCGTTTCGCAAACTGATCGACTGGCACATCGCGGAAGGCACCGACGCACTCGTCGTGGTCGGCACGAGCGGCGAGTCGGCAACGCTCAACGTCGAAGAGCACATCCTGATGATCCGCACGGCGGTCGAGCATGCGGCGAAGCGCATCCCGATCATCGCGGGCGCAGGCGGCAATTCGACCGCCGAGGCGATCGAACTGACGAAGCACGCGAAGGCCGTCGGCGCCGACGCGACGCTGCAGGTCGTGCCGTACTACAACAAGCCCACGCAGGAAGGGATGTACCGGCACTTCAAGGCGATCGCCGAAGCGGTCGACCTGCCGGTGATCCTGTACAACGTGCCGGGCCGCACCGTCGCGGACATGGCGCACGAGACGACGCTGCGCCTCGCGCAGGTGCCGGGCATCATCGGCGTGAAGGAAGCGACCGGCAACATCGATCGCGCCGCGCACCTGATCAAGGCCGCGCCGAAGCATTTCGCGATCTACAGCGGCGACGATCCGACTGCGATCGCGCTGATGCTGCTCGGCGGCCACGGCAACATCTCGGTGACGGCGAACGTCGCGCCGCGCGCGATGAGCGACCTGTGCCGTGCGGCGCTGGCCGGCGACGTCGCAACGGCGCGCGAGCTGCACATGAAGCTGCTGTCGCTGCACAAGAACCTGTTCATCGAGGCAAACCCGATTCCGGTGAAGTGGGCGCTGCAGGCGATGGGCAAGATGCAGGGCGGCATCCGCCTGCCGCTTACGCCGCTCGACGAGCGCTGCCACGATGTCGTACGTTCGGCCCTCGTCGAGGCCGGCGTCCTCGCCTGAGGCTCAGGCGGCCGCGTCCTGCGGCCGCCGGCTCGACCCCTCATCAACCCGCACCGGCCGGCTCCGTCCGGCGCCGCTCCTGACGAGCGTTCTAGCAAGACGAAGGATTTCATGAAACGTTTCGCCTTTTCCTCTCGCGCCATCCAGGTTTCGGTGGTGGCGCTGGCGCTGGGCGCGCTCGCCGGCTGCGATACGCTGAACGATTATCTGGCTCCTGACCGGGTCAACTACAAGAACACGGGTTCGGCGCCGCCGCTCGCGGTGCCGAGCGACCTGAAGCCGGTGCCGACGACCCAGCAGTTCGTCGCGCCGCCGAGCAACGCCGGTCTCGGCACGCTGCCGCCGCGGGCGACCACGGCCTCCGGCAACGCGACCGACGGCGTCCCGAGCGCGCAGGATCCGCTCGGCATGCATATCGAGCGCGACGGCGATCGCCGCTGGCTCGTCGTGGACGGGCGCACGCCCGAGCAGCTGTGGCCGATCCTGAAGGAGTTCTGGCAGGAAAACGGCTTCTCGCTGAAGACCGACGCACCGTCGACCGGCATCATGGCCACCGACTGGGCCGAGAACCGCGCGAACATTCCCGACGACTGGTTCCGCCGCACGATCGGCAAGGTCATCGACTTCGCATACTCGTCGGGCACGCGCGACCGTTTCCGCACGCTCGTGAACCGCACGCCGGACGGCAACACCGACATCTCGATCACGCACAGCGCGATGGAAGAAATGATGGTCGGTCCGCAGGGCGGCACGTCGTCGCGCTGGGAAGAGCGTCCGCGCAACCCGGTGCTCGAGGCCGTGTTCCTGTCGAAGCTGATGCAGAAGTTCGGCCTGAGCGACGCGCAAGCGAAGCAGCTGCTGACCGATGCACGTCCCGCGACGGCGCCGGCGAAGGTCGCTGACACGAGCGGCGGCGCCGCGACGCTGCAGCTGGCGGAATCGTTCGACCGCGCGTGGCTGCGCGTCGGTCTCGCGCTCGACCGTACCAACTTCGCGGTCGACAATCGCGACCGCGAGAAGGGCCTGTACACCGTCCGCTACGCGAACACGATGGAAGAGCTGAAGCGCGACGGGCTGTTCGGCAAGCTGTTCTACGGCGGCCCGTCGGCGGCCAAGCCGGGCAAGGAATACCTGGTCAACGTGCGCGCGCAGGGCAATGGCGGCACGCAGGTCGCGGTGGTCGACGCGAACGGCCAGGTCGACAACTCGTCGGACGCGCAGCGGCTCATTTCGCTGCTGCAGGCCCAGCTGAACTGACCGCGTGCGCTTCGCCAGCCTTGGTAGCGGCAGCGAAGGCAACGCGCTGGTCGTCGAGGTGTCGAGCGGCACGACGACCACCCGCGTGCTGCTCGACTGCGGTTTTTCTGCGAAGGAGGTCGAGCGCCGCCTCGGCCGCCTGAATCTCGGCATCGACGATCTGGATGCGATCCTCATCACCCATGAACACAGCGACCACGTCGGCAGCGCGCTGACGCTCGCGCGGCGCGGGTCGCTGCCGCTCTACATGAGCTGGGGCACGGCGCGCGCAGTGGGCGCGGACGAGGCCGATGTCGATCTCCACGTGTTGTGGGGCGACGAGACGGCCGCGATACGCGATCTGGCCGTGATGCCCTATACGGTGCCCCACGACGCGCGGGAACCGCTCCAGTTCGTCTTCATGGATGGCTGTCGCCGGCTCGGCGTGCTGACCGACGTCGGCATGGCCACGCCGCACATCACGACCGTCCTGAGCGGCTGTGACGCGCTGGTGCTCGAATCCAACCACGATACCGCGATGCTCGCCGGGAGCCGCTATCCGCAGTCGCTGAAGGCGCGGATCGGCGGCAATCATGGCCACCTGAGCAACGATGCCGCCGCCGGCATCCTCGCATCGCTCGAACGCAGTCGCCTCCAGCACCTGGTCGCGGCGCACCTGAGCCAGCAGAACAACCGGCCCGAGCTGGCCCGCGAGGCGTTGGCCGGCGTGCTGGGAACCGACGGGGAGGACGTGGTCGTGGCCACGCAGGACGCGGGCTTCGACTGGCTGACGCTCGGTTGAGCGGGCGCAGAGCGGCGCGGGAAGGGGCGGGCGGCGGCTTGGCCTGCTTGCCTGCCGGGTGCGATGCGCGGAACCGACAGACGTAAAAAAACCGGCCCGAAGGGCCGGTTTTTTTTCAGCTGATGCTGAGGCTTACTGGCTTGCGCCCGAAGCCGGAGCAGCCGTCGCTGCCGAAGCAGCCGACGCCACAGCAGCAGCTGCGTCGCTCGCAGCAGCCGTTGCCGACGAAGCAGCAGCCGAAGCGTCGCTCGCAGCACCAGCAACTGCCGAAGCAGCCGACGAAGCAGCAGCCGATGCGTCGCTAGCAGCCGACGAAGCAGCTTGATCAGCGCTCTTGTTGCAAGCAGCCAGTGCAACAGCAGCCAACAGGGAAGCTACGAGGAGGGATTTCTTCATGATCACGTCCTTTTATGGTTAAAGGTAAGCAACAGCGCGAAACAATACCGGTAATGTGCTCCAACACCGACCTGGGCCGCTGGTGGAGACGCACTTCTAGAGCGTGAATCTTCCCTACGGCTTGGGCGGAAATTATATGCACTTTCCTATCGACCGTCGACAAATGCGGGGTCAATACGTTGTCTTTCCCATACAGAATTTGATCTGCACGGGCATACGGGGCGGCCCACTAAATCCGGTATCCGACCCGCAGCCAGCCCGCACAATACCATTCGTGCAGCAAGGCTGTCATCGAGGGAGCCCGGGATAGTGTTACAAACCGTTTCGCCTCCATGTGGCGGAGATTGGCCAGTTCGGGCAGCCATTCGCCGGCTTGCTCGAGCGGTTGTTCCTCGCCATTAATGAAGTACGATCGCGCGTTATACATCAATGCGGCGCGTCTGTCGAGATGCACGCCCCGGCGCGATGCCTGCGCGACGAACGCGGCCTCGGACAGCGGCCGCGCCGGCGGCTCGAATACGACGTTCGATTTGGGCTCGCTCAGGTAGCAGCCGAGGAATTCGGCGACGTCGCGCTTGCGCCAGCGGATCGCCTCGACGATCTCGGCGACGCGCTCGACCATCGCCGGCGGCAGTTGCGCGGGGGTGTCGACCGCCGGCTGCTTGGGGTCGCGGTAGAGCGCGTCGCCGCGCTCGTCGCGCAGGCCGCCGCGTTCCGCGAGGTAGTACAGGAATTGCGCGCCCAGCTCCCCGGCGGAAGGCGCCCGAAAGCCGATCGAGCAGGTCATGCATTCGCCCTCCGCTACGCCGTCGTGCGCGATGTGCGGCGGCAGGTACAGCATGTCGCCCGGCTCGAGCACCCATTCGTCGCTCGGCTCGAAATGCTCGAGGATCTTCAGCGGCACGTCCGGCTGCAGCGACAGGTCCTTCTGCGCACCGATGCGCCAGCGGCGCCGGCCTTCGACCTGCAGCAGGAATACGTCGTACGAGTCGAAGTGCGGGCCGACGCCACCGCCGTCCGTCGCGTACGAAATCATCAGGTCGTCGAGACGCGCGTCCGGGATGAAGCGGAAGCGGTCGAGCAGCGCGCGCGCCGTGTCGACGTGCAGGTCGAGCCCCTGCACGAGCAGGGACCAGGATTTGCGCGAGATGGCCGGCAGCGCGCCCGGCTCGAACGGGCCGTGCGCAAGTTGCCACTTGTTACGAAAATGGGTGATCAGCCGCGATTCGGCGTCATAGTCGGCTGCCAGCTCGAACAATGCGTCGCGCGTGACCGGCGGCTTCACGCCGGGGATCGCCTGGCGGATCAGCAGCGGCTTTTTCTGCCAGTAGCGGCGCATGAATTGCGCCGGCGAGAGGCCGCCGAGCAGCGGCGTGGGAAGATCGGAAGGTGGCGCGCCGAGCGGGGCGTCAGCGGCATCCCGCGGTTCGGCTTGAGACCGGTTGCGCATCGTATAATGAGACTTGTATTTGGGAGAATTGGATGAAAATCGCAAAAAACACCGTCGTGTCGGTCGCTTACAAGCTGTCGGATGCGCAAGGCAATCTGATCGAGGAAAGCGACGAGCCGATGGTTTATCTGCACGGCGGCTATGATGGCACGTTCCCCAAGATCGAGGAACAGCTCGACGGCCAGGAGCCCGGTTACCAGGCGCAGGTTCAGCTCGAGCCGCAGGACGCGTTCGGCGACTACGATCCCGAACTCGTGAAGATCGAGCCGCGCGATCGTTTTCCCGAGCCGATCGAAGTGGGCATGCAGTTCGAAGGCACGCCGGAAGACGGTGACGAGGAAGTGGATTCGCTGATCTACACGGTCACCGACATCGCCGAAGACAAGGTCGTGCTCGACGGCAACCACCCGCTCGCGGGCATGGCGCTGCGTTTCGCGCTCACGGTCAAGGACGTTCGCGAAGCGACCGAGGACGAGATCGAGCATGAGCACGCGCACGGCGCGGAAGGCCTCGAAATCGTCGACGAGGACGAAGACGAGGACGGCGACGCACCGTCAGGGCGCACCCTGCACTGAACTGGCGGGCAGGCCGGGCGCCGGCCCCGAGGCAGGGGGCGGCGCGGGCCACGAGGCGCCGCCCGGCGTCGTGCCGTCGCCCTGCAGCGGCGGCGCGACCGACGACGAGTCGGGCAGGGCCGGCAAGGCCGGGATCTCCGGCATCTGCGGCAGCGGGACCTCGTCGCGCGGCACGACCGGCAGCGCGGGCGGGGTTGGCAGATTCTTCGGCACGTCCTGCAGGCTCACGTTGAAGATCGTCTGCCGTGCCGGCGACACGTTGACCTTCACCCACTGATTCGCCGGCTGACGCGGTCCGATCGCGACACGCGTCACATTTCCCACCAGCACACCGTCGTCCGCATGCAGCGGGCGATCGATCAGGAAACCATTCGCAAGCGGCTCGCTGCTCGCGTGCATCACCAGAATCGGGCCGCGGAATGTCGCCGCCGCCTTCACCAGCGTTCGTTTCAGTTCACGGAAGCCATCGCGCACGCGCGGCCGGTTGAAACGCAACCACGCAAAGCGTTCGGTCCGCTCGTAGCGATCGAACTGCGGATCGCCTTCGAACATCACCACCATGGCGCGCGCTTCGCGCCGCTTCGCGTATTCGGCGGCGTGGTCGATCCAGAAGCCGTTCGCGACGATGCGGTCCTCGAATTCGCCGTTGCGGCCGCCGGCCGTCAGATAGTGATTGTTCGGCGCCGGTGCGTTCAGCGCGACGTAGACGACGTCGTCATGCATCCAGCGCGCGTTTTCGCGATACGGCCGGAACCGCGCGACTTCACTTTCACGGGTGATCTGCAGCGCGCCGGCGTCGGGCAGCGCGGCGTCCGCCAGCAGCGTCTGGCGCAGGAAGTCCAGGCGTTCGACCGGATCGTAGCTGCCGCCGGCCGCCGTGTTGCACGTTGCCCAGTCGTCGTGGCCGGGAATGAACACGAGCGGCACGCGCGATGCGTCCAGGATCGCGCCGCGCTGCGTGTACAGCGCGTCGCGGCACGCTTCCTTCGCACCCTTGAGGTCGCCCGCATAGACGACGAAGGCCAGATTGCGCTCGCGCGCGATCGATTCGAACAGCCGCTGCGCGGCCGGCTCGTCGGCCGGCGCGTTGATGACGCCCGACACGATCGCGAACGAGTAGGGGGCGGCGGCACGCTTGGGCGGTGCCGCGAGCGTGCTCACCTGCACGAGCGCGAGCGTCGTCGCGACCAGTGCGGCTGCGGCGGCGCGGGCCGGCCGGCCCGACGGGAGGCGTTTACGCGTGCCCGTCGACATCGTGCGAGCGGACGAGCGTGCGCAGTTCGTACAGCAGGTCGAGCGCCTCGCGCGGCTTGAGGTCGTCGGGATCGATGTCGCGCAGCTTTTCGAGTGCCGGATGCGGGGCGTCGGCCGGCGCCGGCGCATCCGCGCACGCGAGTTCGTCGGCCGCGGCGGGCGGCGCGCTGAACAGGTCGAGCTGCGGCGTGTGCTGGGCGGCCGACTGCTGTTCGAGATACGCGAGATGCTTGCGCGCGGCGCGGATCACCGGCGCCGGCACGCCCGCGAGTTGCGCGACCTGCAGCCCGTAGCTCTGGTTCGCCGGGCCTTCGTTGACCGCGTGCAGGAACACGATGCCGTGGCCGTGCTCGACGGCCGACAGATGGACGTTGGCCGCTTGCGGGAATTCGGCCGGCAGCTGCGTCAGCTCGAAGTAGTGCGTCGCGAACAGCGTGTAGCAGCCGTTTTGCGCGAGCAGGTGACGCGCGATGGCCCATGCGAGCGCGAGGCCGTCGAACGTCGACGTGCCGCGGCCGATTTCGTCCATCAGCACGAGGCTCTGCGGTGTCGCGTCGTTCAGGATCGCCGCGGCTTCGGTCATCTCGACCATGAAGGTGGAGCGCCCGCCGGCGAGGTCGTCGGCCGCGCCGATCCGCGTGAAGATCCGGTCGATCGGGCCGAAGCACGCCGATTTCGCGGGCACGTAGCTGCCGACGTACGCCATCAGCGCAATCAGCGCCGTCTGCCGCATGAAGGTCGACTTACCGCCCATGTTCGGGCCGGTGATCAGCAGCAGCTTGCGCTCGGCGCCGAACCGGCAGTCGTTCGCGATGAACTGCTCGACCTGCGCTTCCACGACCGGGTGGCGACCCTGTTCGATCTCGATGCCGATTTCGTCGGTGAAGGCGGGCGCGACCCAGTCGAGCGTGCGGGCGCGCTCGGCGAACGCGGCGAGCACGTCGAGCTCCGCGAGCGCCGACGCGACGCGCTGACACTCCGGAATGAACGGCAGCAGCGCCTGCAGCACGCCGTCGTACAGCGCGCGCTCGCGGGCCAGCGCGCGTTCCTGCGCGGACAGCGCCTTGTCCTCGAAGGTCTTCAGTTCGGGTGTGATGTAGCGCTCGGCGTTCTTCAGCGTCTGGCGGCGGCGATAGTCGTCGGGCACCTTGTCAGTCTGGCCGCGCGTGACCTCGATGTAGAAGCCGTGCACCTTGTTGTATTCGACGCGAAGGTTCGCGATGCCCGTGCGGGTGCGCTCGCGCGCCTCGAGATCGATCAGGAACTGCCCGCAGTTCTCGGAGATGTCGCGCAGTTCGTCGAGCTCCGCGTCGTAGCCGCGCGCGATCACGCCGCCGTCGCGCACCATCGCGGCCGGCTCGGGGGCGATCGCGCTCGTCAGCAGGTCGAGGCATTCGGCGGGCGGCGCGAGCGCCGCGTCGACGCGGGCAAGCGCATCCGCGTTCGCGACGATTGCGCTGATGCGCTCGCGCAGCGCGGGCAGCGCGGCGAACGTGTCGCGCAGGCTCGACAGGTCGCGCGGCCGCGCGGACAGCAGCGCGAGCCGCCCGGTGATCCGTTCGACGTCGGCGATCTGGCGCAGCGCGCTGCGCAGTGCGTCGAGGCTCGCGTTCGCGGGCGCGTCGAGCAGTGCGCCGATCGCTTGCTGGCGCGACTGCGCGGCGACCGACGCGCGCGGCGGATGATGCAGCCAGTGACGCAGCAGGCGGCTGCCCATCGTCGTGCAGCAGGTGTCCAGCAGCGAGTACAGCGTCGGCGATTCGGTACCGCGCAGCGTTTCGGTCAGCTCGAGGTTGCGGCGCGTCGCCGGATCGAGCCCGATGTATTCGGTTTCGTTCTCGACTTTCAGGCTGCGCACGTGACGCAATTGCTGACCCTGTGTGGCGGCCGCGTACAGCAGCAGTGCGCCGGCGGCTCCGCATGCGCTCGTCAGCGAATGCGCGCCGAAGCCGTCGAGGCCCGCGACGTCGAGCTGGTCGCACAGGCGCTGTGTGCCCGATGCGATATCGAAGTGCCATGCCGGCACGCGCTTGATCGCGCCGGCGCCCGCGGGCACGGCGTCGGTCGCGCCGTCCGCCGTCAGGATTTCGGCTGGCCGGATGCGTTCGAGCGCGGCGCCGAGCTGGTCGGGTTCGATCTCGGCGAGCCGCAGTGCGCCGCTCGCGAGGTTCAGCCACGCGAGGCCGATGTTGACCGCGACGCCGCGCTTGTTGTGGCCCGTGCACATCGCGAGCAGGTAGACGTCGTTCTTGTCGGACAGCAGTGCCGCGTCGGTCAGCGTGCCGGGCGTGACGACGCGCACGACCTTGCGCTCGACCGGCCCCTTCGACGTGGCGGGGTCGCCGATCTGCTCGCAGATCGCGACCGATTCGCCCATCTTCACGAGCTTCGCCAGATACTGTTCGACCGCATGATGCGGGACGCCGGCCATCTTGATCGGCGTCCCGGCCGAGGCGCCGCGTTGCGTGAGGGTCAGGTCGAGCAGGCGTGCGGCTTTCTCCGCATCCTCGAAGAACAGCTCGTAGAAGTCGCCCATCCGGTAGAAGACGAGCGTGTCGGGGTGATCGGCCTTGATGCGCAGGTACTGCTGCATCATCGGAGTATGGCCGGCGAAGGCTTCGGGCGACAGCGTGGTCATAGGTCAGGCAGGAAGTTGTTGCTTTGGTTGCCCGAGTTTACCAGTCGCTTCCATGTGCACGCGCGAAGTTCGCCGTTCGGCCAGTTGCCGGCGACGAGGGGGGGTAGTTCCGCGCAGGCAATTTCCGCTTCTCGGCGTCGGCATCGAGATTGTGGATCATCTCAATACGGGGCCGTTGACCGTAAGCGGGACGTCGGTCGTCCATGCACCGACCGGATTGATGGCCGATATCGGTCATTCGATCTCGTGCGGTGCAGCTGACTGCCGTCACTTTGCAGGTGCGGCCGTCGGTCGGATGCTCATGTGACTCGCAAGAGCCGCGTCGGCCACGCTCCTCAAACGTTGTCCATGCGCCAACGACGCGGCGTAACACCGGTCACGCGCGTGAATGTTCTCGTGAAGTGGCTCTGGTCGGCGAAGCCGCATGCATCCGAGATCATTTGCAGCGGCATCGACGATGTGCGCATGTACATCATTGCGCGTTCGATGCGCTGATTGATCAGCCAGCGATGGGGCGGTAACCCGGTGGTCTGATGAAAGGCCTTGACGAAGTGGCCACGAGACAGGCCGCACGCTTTCGCCACATCGGCGATCGAGATGTTGCCGGTAAGGTGTTCGAGCAGAAAGCCTTTCGCCACGCGCTCCTGCCACGCCGTGAGTTTGCCGGTCGACTTCTCCCGCCGCTCGCCGATGCCGCCGTACAGACGCGCGACATGCGTCTGGAAGGCGAGCGCGACGTGGTCGATAAACAGCTGGGATGCGTGCTCGGGCCGCGCCAGGGCGGGGAGCAGGGCTTGGCCCAGGCGATGGATGACCGGATCCGTCGCACTCAAATGCGGCGGCAAGTAAAGCTGGGGCCGCTGCCTGCCACCGATTTCATCGACTGTCTCCTCCAGCGTTCGGCGCGGGAGGTGAAAATGGATGCAGTCGAACGCCCCCTTCAGGTCGGAAACCCAGCTGCGATCGAGGTCGTGAATCGTGACGGTCCCTGCGTCATAGGGGACGAAACGAGCAACACGTCCGTCAAGCCACAATTCCTGTTCGCCGAACGCGCGCAATTGCAACACGATGAGATCGGCGTCTTCAAGTTCGTATGGCGCGGTTCGGCCAATATTTCTACGAGATGTCTGCAGTCGGCTGATGCCGACCTGGGCGTGCGGCAGCGTCTGCGTGACCACGCTTTGCCTGAGGTCGGCCGGCATGAAATCAGATGACGCGTTGTCCGACTGTGCGGCGGTCATGGATTCGTGGAAACGTGGAGAATTCGGCCGCGGAGTATACCAAAGCGAAATTTGGCCTGGCATCGGCCGTGTTCGGCACATTGACTACTAATGGCCGCGGCGCATCGCAAAGAGGGGGTAGCTTCGCGTGGCGAACCTTGTCAGGCAGGGTGCAGATACTGCTGGATCACCCGGCGCACGGACCTTCGTGCGCCGGGCCTGACGGGCAATATCAGGACGCGTGCGCCGACATCAGATCGAGCGCCACCGCCTGCGCGACCTCGATACCGTCGATGGCTGCCGAATAGATGCCGCCGGCATACCCGGCGCCTTCACCGGCCGGATACAACCCTTTGACGTTCACGCTCTGGTAATTGTCCTTGCGCCGGATCCGGATCGGCGACGACGTGCGCGTTTCCACGCCGGTGAGCACCGCGTCGTGCATCGCGAAGCCGGCGATCTTCTTGTCGATCTGCGGCAGCGCTTCACGAATGGCTTCGATCACGTAGTCAGGCAGCGCGGTGCTGAGGTCGGTCGGGCGCACGCCCGGCTTGTACGACGGCACCACGGAACCGAGCGACGTCGACGGCCGTCCTGCGATGAAATCGCCGACCAGCTGGCCCGGCGCGCTGTAATCGCCGCCTCCGAGTTCGAACGCGCGTTCTTCCCACTTGCGCTGGAACGCGATGCCCGCGAGCGGACCGCCCGGATAGTCCTCCGGCGTGATGCCGACGACGATGCCCGCGTTCGCGTTGCGCTCGGCGCGCGAATACTGGCTCATGCCGTTGGTGACCACGCGGCCCGGCTCGGAGGTCGCCGCGACCACCGTGCCGCCGGGGCACATGCAGAAGCTGTAGACCGCGCGTCCGTTGCTGCAGTGATGAACCACCTTGTAGTCGGCCGCGCCGAGCTGCTTGTGGCCCGCGAACTTGCCGAAGCGGCTGCGATCGATTAGCCCCTGCGGATGTTCGATCCGGAAACCCAGCGAGAACGGCTTCGCTTCGACATACACACCGCGATCGTGCAGCATCTGGAACGTGTCGCGTGCGCTGTGGCCCACGGCCAGCACCACGTGATCGCACCGGAGCGTTTCGCCGTTCGACAGCGTCAGCGAGCGCACCTTGCCCTGATCGATCTCGATGTCCTCGACCCGGGTTTCGAAGCGCACTTCACCGCCCAGTTCGTGGATGGTCGCGCGCATCTTTTCCACCATGCTGACGAGGCGGAACGTGCCGATGTGCGGCCGGCTCAGATAGAGGATGTCCTCCGGCGCGCCGGCCTTGACGAATTCGTCGAGCACCTTGCGGCCGTAGTGATGGGGATCCTTGATCTGGCTGTACAGCTTGCCGTCGGAAAACGTCCCGGCCCCGCCTTCGCCGAACTGCACGTTGGACTCGGGATTGAGGACGCTCTTGCGCCACAGGCCGAAAGTGTCCTTGGTGCGCTCGCGCACGGCCTTGCCGCGTTCGAGGATGATGGGGCGGAAACCCATCTGCGCGAGGATCAACCCCGCAAACAGGCCGCACGGCCCCATGCCGATGACGACCGGGCGCAGGAAGTTGCCGTGCTCGGGCGCCTTCGTGACGAAGTGGTACGCCATGTCGGGCGTCACGCCGCAATGCGGCGTGCCGGCGAGTCGCGGAAGCACGGCCGCTTCGTCCTTGACCTCGACATCGACGATGTACGTGAGCTTGATGTCGGAGCGCTTGCGCGCATCGTGCGCACGGCGGAACACCGTGTAACGGAGGAGCCCGTCTGCCGCCACGCCAAGCTCCGCGAGGCGCGCGCGAATCGCGGCTTCGAGGGCGCTCTCGGGGTGGTCGAGCGGGAGTTTAAGTTCGCTTAGCCGTAACATGAATATTCGGATACGGTCGCCACGAAGTCGTGGCGGTGTTGAGACGGGCGCGGGCGCGGCGCGGATTTACTCCGCTGCCGGATGCATGTAGCTGTAGCGGTTCAGGATCGGGATCATCTGCGCGTAGATCTTCGGATTCGCCGCGACGATCTCATGACGATGCAGGAAATCGGCGTCGCCCGTGTAGTTGCCGACGAGGCCGCCGGCTTCGGTGATCAGCAGACTGCCCGCCGCCATGTCCCACACGTTGATGCCTTGCTCGAAGAACGCGTCGAGACGGCCGGCCGCGACGTTCGCGAGGTCGAGTGCGGCCGCGCCCGGGCGGCGCAGCCCCGTGCAGGCCTGCGTCATTTCGGTGAACAGGCGCGCGTAGGCGTCGAGGCCGTCCTTCTCGCGGAACGGGAAGCCCGTGCCGACCAGCGCGTCCGCCAGGCGGTCGCGGCGGCCGACGCGGATGCGGCGGTCGTTCAGGTACGCGCCGCGGCCGCGGGTGGCCGTGAACAGGTCGTTCTTGTTCGGATCGTAGACGACGGCCTGCGTGACGACGCCCTTGTGCTCGAGCGCGATCGATACGCAGTAATAAGGGAAGCCGTGGATGAAGTTGGTCGTGCCGTCGAGCGGATCGATGATCCACTTGAATTCGGATTCGTTCTCCGATTCGCCCGATTCTTCCGCGAGGATCGCGTGGTCGGGGTAGGCGGTCTTCAGCGTCTCGATGATCGCCTCTTCGGCGGCCTTGTCCACTTCGGTGACGAAGTCGTTCTGCTGCTTCTTGCGGATCTCGATCAGGTCGAGGTCGAGGGAGGCACGGTTGATGATCTGTCCGGCGCGGCGCGCAGCCTTGACAGCGATGTTGAGCATGGGATGCATGAGCCTGGATCCTGTAGCCGGCGGCACGGGCCGCCACGAAGTGGAACACACCGCCCGGAACGGCGCAAAACGTGCCGGGCGAGATGAGACGCGAATTGACAAAGAGCAGGGTACGACCCGCGTCGCACGGGGTGCGGCGCGTAAACGCATGATTTTACCCGATTTTCGGGAGTTTCAGGTGACCGGGATGCGGGGAAACCCCCACTGGCCGTCCGGACGAGTGGGTTTGCCGGGGCGATGGCGATACCATACTGCCATTCTGACGAACCGAGTCGTATGTAGTGGAAACCCCGCAGAACCCCGCCGTGCCGTCCGAATCGGGCGCGGCTTCGTCCCCGCCGCTGTCCGGCGGCTTCACTTCCACCCGTTTCGTGCTCGTCGAGCCGAGCCATCCCGGCAATGTCGGGGCGGCCGCCCGCGCGCTGAAAACGATGGGTTTCTCCAGGCTCGTCCTGGTCGCGCCGCGCGTGCCGCACGTGCAGAGCGACCCCGAGGCGATCGCGATGGCGAGCGGCGCGGACGACGTCCTCGCGTCCGCGCACGTCGTGCCCACGCTCGGCGACGCGCTGTCCGGCGTCCACTGGTCGATCGCGCTGACCGCGCGCACGCGCGAATACGGACCGCCGCGCCTTGCGCCGCGCGCGGCCGCCGAACAGGCGCACACGCAGGTCGGCACCGGCGACATCGCGCTCGTGTTCGGCAACGAACGCACGGGCCTCGCGAACGAGCACGTCGAGCAGTGCAGCGCGCTCGCGCATATCCCGGCGAATCCGGCCTACAGTTCGCTGAACCTCGCGCAGGCCGTGCAGGTGCTCGCGTATGAACTGCGTGTCGCGTTCCTGGAGCAGGGGAGCGAGTCGCCGCGCGACGCGCAGCCCGAGGTCGGCACGCTCGCGCAGAGCGACGAGATCGAGCGGATGTACGCGCACCTCGAGAACGCGCTGGTCGCGCTCGATTTTCTCGACCCGCGCAACCCGAAGAAGCTGATGCCGCGGCTGCGGCGCCTGTTCGCGCGCACCGGCCTCGAGCGCGAGGAGGTCAACATCCTGCGCGGCATCGCGAAGCACATCCTGCTGAAGTCCGGCACGCCCGAAGGCGACGCATAAGCGGCCGAAGTACGCCGCGGCCGGGCGCTCATGCGTTCGGCGGATGCGCTCCGCCTGCAGCCGGCGTGTCGCATCGGCCGCCGCGACGGGGATGCCCGGTCCGTGCC
The DNA here is from genome assembly GCF_003857985.1 of Burkholderia sp. Bp9090. Lineage (NCBI taxonomy): Bacteria > Pseudomonadati > Pseudomonadota > Betaproteobacteria > Burkholderiales > Burkholderiaceae > Burkholderia > Burkholderia sp. Bp9090. Next base: position 14,838 of record NZ_QTPV01000021.1, on the reverse strand, counting down.
CGGCCACCGGATGAACGCATAACCGCATAACCGCATAACCGCGTTACCTGGCCACGACGGGCGCCCCGCGCGAATACCCGCGCCGCCGACGGGGTGAACGCGCGACGCTGTGCGGCCGCGGGCGAGTGGCCCTACAATCGCCGAACATCATAAGCAAATTACCCGGCGCGATAACGACCGGCCGTTGCCGGCGGGCGTGCCGGCCTTTTCCCCAGCCCAGACCCGATCATGTTCACCAGACTGCGCGAAGACGTTGCGACGATTCGCGAGCGGGATCCCGCCGCTCGCAGTGCCTGGGAAGTGCTGACCTGTTATCCGGGGCTGCACGCGCTCGTGCTGCATCGCTTCGCGCATGCGTGCTGGCGCGCGAAACGCTACTGGCTTGCACGCTTCGCGTCGCAGGCCGGGCGCTTCCTGACGGGTATCGAGATCCATCCGGGCGCGACGATCGGCCGGCGCGTGTTCATCGATCACGGGATGGGTGTCGTGATCGGCGAAACCGCGATCGTCGGCGACGACTGCACGATCTATCAGGGCGTGACGCTCGGCGGCACGTCGCTCACGCGCGGCGCGAAGCGCCATCCGACGCTCGAGGCCGGCGTGATCGTCGGTGCGGGCGCGAAGGTGCTCGGCGGTTTCACCGTCGGCGCGGGCGCGAAGATCGGTTCGAACGCGGTCGTCGTGAAGCCGGTGCCGGCAGGCGGCACCGCGGTCGGCAATCCGGCGCGCATCGTGATGCCGGCGCAACCGAAGCCGCAGCCCGAGCGCGCCGCGTTCTGCGCGTACGGGATCACGCCGAACGCGGACGACCCGATGTCGCTCGCGATTCACGGCCTGATCGACCACGCGGCGAAGGAAAGCCGGCGCGTCGACGAGATCGTCGCGGCGCTCGAGCAGCTCGGCACGCATCTGGAAACGCTGCAGGGCGCGGACGCGGCGCGTCTCGATCTGCGCAGGCTGTCGGCGGTGCTGGAAGGCAAGGCGGTCGAGCGCCAGGCGTAACGCGGCGCGTGCCGGCGGCCGCCGGCAGCTGCGGTCGTGTCGCTCGCGTCAGTCGAGCGGCATCGCGTGGATGCCTTCGGCGTCGACGCGCAGATAGCCGCCGCGCGGCATGCCGTGGTCGAGATCCCAGTCGGGCAGTACCCAGCGAATCCCGCCCGGTTCGAGGTGGCGCGCGGGGCGATGCGTGTGGCCGTGAATGATCACGCTCGCACGGCTCTTCCGGAACAGCGCGGCGATGCCTTCACGCGTGACATCGTAGATCGCCGAAGCGGGGCGCATCCGGCCCGCTTCGCTGTTCGAGCGCATCCGTTGCGCGAGCGCGCGGCGCCAGCGGAACGGCCACGCGAGAAACAGCGCCTGCGCGACGCCATTGCGGGCAAACCGCCGAAATATCTGATAGCCGCGATCGGCCGTGCATTGCGCGTCGCCGTGGGTGAGCACGATGCGCTGGCCGAACGACGTGATCAGCGCCGGGTCGCGCAGCAGCATCGCGCCGGCCGCCTTCATGAAGCGCCGGCCGAGCAGGAAATCGCGATTGCCGTGCATCACGTAAAGCGCGATCCCGCGCTCCGAGAACGTATGCATCAGCGCGGCCATGCGTGCCGCGAACGGATCGTGGTCGAGCACGTCGTCGCCGATCCAGTATTCGAACAGGTCGCCGAGGATGAACACCGAGTCGGCGCTGTCGGCCGTGTATTTCACGAAATGCTCGAACGCGGCGACCGTCTTCGGAATCGCCTCGCTCAGGTGCAGATCGGAGAGAAACAGGAACGGGCGTGCGGCTTGCGCGTATTCGCGCTCGCCCGGCACGCCCGCGGAGACGCTTCGCGGCGGACTCTCCTGCAACATCGAAGTGCCTCCGTAACGGCTGTGGGTCAGACCACCACGGCCTTTTCGATCACGACGTCGTCGGTCGGGACGTCCTGGTGGAAGCCCGCGTTGCCCGTCTTGACGCCCTTGATCTTGTCGACCACGTCCTGGCCTTCGACAACCTTGCCGAACACAGCGTAACCCCAGCCCTGCGGCGTCGGCGACGAGTGGTTCAGGAAATCGTTGTCGTTCACGTTGATGAAGAACTGGGCGGTTGCCGAGTGCGGATCGTTCGTGCGCGCCATCGCGATCGTGTAGTTGTCGTTCTTCAGGCCGTTGTTCGCTTCGTTGTCGATCGGCGCGTCGGTCGGCTTCTGCTTCAGGCCCGGCTCGAAGCCGCCGCCTTGAATCATGAAGCCGTTGATCACGCGGTGGAACACCGTGCCGTCATAGTGGCCCTTCTTCACGTAGTTGAGGAAGTTCTCGACCGTCTTCGGTGCCTTCGCGGCGTCCAGCTCGAGCTTGATCACGCCGTGGTTCGTGTGCAGTTCAACCATGATGAATTCCTTCGGTGAGGCGGTTTAAATGGCACGCGGCCGGTCGTGCGACGCGGCCGCGTGTGGCGCCGGACGTGCCGGCAGGTGCTTATTTCGAAACGATGCTGGCCGATTCGATCAGGACCGGCTGGGCCGGCACGTCCTGCATCGGGCCGCGCGAGGTCGTCGCCACGCCTTCGATCTTCTTCACGACGTCGAGGCCCGACACGACCTTGCCGAACACCGCATAGCCGTTGCCGTCCGGGTTCGGGTAGTCGAGGCCGCTGTTGTCGACCGTGTTGATGAAGAACTGCGCGGTGGCCGAGTTCGGATCGCTGGTACGCGCCATCGCGATCGTGCCCGTCAGGTTCTTCAGACCATTGCGGCTTTCCAGCGGAATCGGCGCGCGGGTCGGCTTCTCCTCGAAGTTGGTCTTGTAGCCGCCGCCCTGGATCATGAAGCCCTTGATCACGCGATGGAAGATCGTGCCGTTGTACTGGCCGGCCTTCACGTAGTCGAGGAAGTTGGCGACCGTCTTCGGCGCCTTCTCCGGGTAGAGCTCGACACGGATGTCGCCCTGGGAGGTCTTCAGCTGCACGACGGGGTGCGCGGTGGCCGATTGCGCGAACGCGGGCGCGGTCGCGAGAAGGGCGGCGCCGCCAAGCGCCAGCAACAGACGTTTCATTGCGATCCTCAGGTTGGGAGGGAGGGAAGGTTGCGCCGCTTACTGCGATGGCGCGACGTACGGCGCTGCCAGCGCACCGGACGGACCGTTGAACTGGAACGTCGGCGACATCGGCAGCGTGGTGGTGCTCACGTTTGCGGCGGCACGATCGGAGTACGCGCGCGTGGCCGGCGTGACGGCGCGCGCGTTGGCGGCCGGCTTCGGCGGCGACACGATCTTCTGCAGGTCGGCGAGGCGCTGTGCGGTCGCGCCGCTCGTGCGGCCGAGCGCTTGCGCGCGCTTGTACGATTCGGCTGCGAGGCGCAGATAGAGGTCGCCGAGGTTCTCGTACGCGAGCGAGTAGCTCGGGTTCGATTGCGTCGCGGTGACGAGCGCGCTGCGCGCTTCGTCGTAGCGGCCGTGCTTCGCGTAGAGCGCCGCGAGGTTGTTGTACGGTTCGGGCAGTTCGGGGTAGGCCTGCGTGATCGCGACGAACTGCTGGATCGCGTCGTCGTCGCGGTTCAGGCGGGCGAGCACGGTGCCGCGCTTGAACTGCGCCTGCACGTCGTGCGGATTCGCCGCGATGCGCGCGTCGAGTTGCGCGAGCGCCTGTTTCCATTGCTTGCCGGAGATCGACGCGTCGATTTCGGGCGTGCCGTCGGCGGTGGCCGGGGCCTTCTGCGCATGCGCCGCGGGGGCCGCGAACAGCGTCAGTGCGACGCCCATGACGGCGGTCGCAACGAGGGTCGCAGCGCTCGGCGCGCGGCCGCGATGAGGTTTCATAGGCGTAAATCGGAATGTTATACTCCGAGCCATTCTAACAAAACGTCTGCGCGTTCCGGCGAGCGGCAGACAGTCTTTCTTTGCCTCTCGTGGCCGTCACCGCTGTGCTTGCAGCCTGACCGCCCCATGTGATAACGAGGACGCGCGGCGGCGAGCCGCAGCAGGTGGTCCGTCCGTTTCGCATGCTGGGCGAGCTTCGCCAGGGCGGTTTCCTTCGGCTCACGGTTCATCTCTATGGAATCACTGCGCATCTACAACACGCTCGCGCGTGACAAGCAAGTTTTCGTGCCGCGCCAGTCAGGCGAAGTGCGGATGTACGTATGCGGGATTACCGTCTACGACTATTGTCACGTGGGCCACGCGCGCATGCTGGTCGTGTTCGACCTCGTCCAGCGCTGGCTGCGTGCGATCGGCTATCGGGTCACGTACGTGCGCAACATCACCGACATCGAGGACAAGATCATCCGCCGCGCGGTCGAGAACGGCGAGACGATCAAGTCGTTGACCGACCGGTTCATCGGCGCGATGCACGAGGATGAGGCGGCGCTCGGCATCCAGCGTCCGGACATCGAGCCGCGCGCGACGCAGTTCATTCCGCAGATGCTCGGGATGATCGAGAAGCTCGAGGCGAACGGCTACGCGTACCAGGCGAGCGACGGCGACGTCAACTATTCGGTGCGCAAGTTCGCGAACTACGGGAAGCTGTCGGGCAAGTCGCTCGACGACCTGCGCGCGGGCGAGCGCGTTGCCGCAAACGATGCGAAGCAGGATCCGCTCGACTTCGTGCTGTGGAAGCGCGCGAAGGAGGACGAGCCCGACGGTGCGTCGTGGGCATCGAAGTACGGGATGGGCCGGCCGGGCTGGCACATCGAATGCTCGGCGATGGGCTGCACGCTGCTCGGCGAGCATTTCGACATCCACGGCGGCGGGCAGGATCTGCAATTCCCGCACCACGAGAACGAGATCGCGCAGAGCGAAGGCGCGACCGGCCAGACGTTCGTCAACTACTGGATGCACAACGGCTTCGTGCAGGTCGACAACGAGAAGATGTCGAAATCGCTCGGCAACTTCTTCACGATCCGCGAAGTGCTCGAGCGGTACGACGCCGAGGTCATGCGCTTCTTCATCGTGCGCACGCACTACCGGTCGCCGCTCAACTACAGCGACGTGCATCTCGACGACGCGCGCGCGTCGCTCACGCGCCTGTACACGGCGCTGAAGGATGTCGAGCCCGACACGCTCGCGCTCGACTGGAACGAGCCGCACGCGCAGCGTTTCGCGGCCGCGATGAACGATGACATCAACACGCCGGTCGCGGTGGCGACGCTGTTCGAACTGGCGGGTGAAGTCAATCGCACGCGCGATGCATCGCTCGCGCGGCAACTGAAACAACTGGCGGGCCTCCTGGGCCTGCTCGGCCGCGAACCGCGCGCGTTCCTGCAGCAGGGCACCGGTGCCGCGCAGGCGGGCGGGCTCGCAGCCGACGAAATCGAAGCGAAGATCGCCGCGCGTGTCGCGGCGAAGCAAGCGAAGGACTATGCCGAAGCGGACCGGATTCGGGCGGAACTGCTCGACGCCGGTATCGCACTTGAAGACAAACCGGGCGGATCGACCGAATGGCGTCGCGTATGAGCGCGATGCGTTCCACTGACCGATCCGTCAGGTAGGAGGCAGGATGGCAACGGCCAGAAAAGCGCCGGTCAGGCGTGCGACTCCGCTCGCCGCGCGTCCGGCAGCCAAGCGCGCGCCAGCGGCGAAGGCGGACGCGACGCGCGCCGTGCCGAACGGCGCGCTCAACGGTCATGCAAAGCCCGCGCGCGCGAAGGGCGTGGACGCGGCGCAGCCGGAGGTCGCGATGGCGGCCGCCGACGCGGCCCGCAAGGTGCGGGCCGCCGATGCGGCAGTCGACGGCGCCGATGGCGTCGTGCGTCCCGCGTACTGGGATAAAGCGAGCGCCGATCTCGTCAAGCGCGACCGCATCCTGAAGAAGCTGATCCCGAAGTTCGGCCCCGCGCATCTCGTGAAGCGCGGCGACCCGTTCGTCACGCTCGCGCGTTCGGTCGTCGGCCAGCAGATCTCGGTTCCGTCCGCGCAGGCGCTGTGGGCGCGCATCGAGGATGCGTGTCCGAAACTCGCACCGCAGCCGGTCATCCGGCTCGGCGCGGACAAGCTGATCGCGTGCGGGCTGTCGAAGCGCAAGACGGAATATATTCTCGATCTCGCGCAACACTTCGTGTCGGGCGCGCTGCACGTCGACAAATGGACGTCGATGGACGACGAGGACGTGATCGCGGAACTCACGCAGATCCGCGGCATCAGCCGCTGGACGGCCGAGATGTTCCTGATCTTCAACCTGTCGCGGCCGGACGTGCTGCCGCTCGACGATCCGGGCCTGATCCGCGCGATCAGCGTCAATTACTTCAGCGGGGAGCCCGTTACGCGCAGCGAGGCGCGTGAAGTGGCCGCCAACTGGGAGCCGTGGCGTACCGTCGCGACCTGGTACATGTGGCGCAGCCTCGACGCACCGGACGCCGACGCCGATTGACGGCTATCGGGTTTTAAACATCAATAGTTGAGAGCCGGTTTTGCACGTCGCCCGCGCGGGTAGAATACGCGCTGCCGCAAGACCCAAGGATTCGAACACATGAAGACCACGTTTCTGGATTTCGAACAGCCGATCGCCGAACTCGAGGCCAAGATCGAAGAGCTGCGATTCGTGCAGGACGACTCGGCTGTCGATATTTCGGAAGAAATCGAGCGGCTGTCGAAGAAAAGCCAGCAACTGACGAAGGACCTCTACGCGAACCTGTCGCCGTGGCAGGTCTCGCAGATCGCGCGGCATCCGCAGCGTCCGTACACGCTCGATTACGTTGCGGAACTGTTTACCGATTTTCACGAACTGCATGGCGACCGCGCGTTCGCGGACGACCTGTCGATCGTCGGCGGCCTCGCGCGCTTCGGCGGCCATCCGTGCATGGTGATCGGCCATCAGAAGGGCCGCGACACGAAGGAGCGCGCCGCGCGCAACTTCGGGATGCCGCGTCCGGAAGGCTATCGCAAGGCCGAACGGCTGATGCGTCTCGCCGAGAAATTCGGGCTGCCGATCTTCACGTTCGTCGACACGCCGGGCGCATACCCGGGCATCGGCGCGGAAGAGCGCGGCCAGTCGGAGGCGATCGGCCGCAACCTGTACGTGATGGCCGAACTGAAGACGCCGATCATCACGACCGTGATCGGCGAGGGCGGTTCGGGCGGTGCGCTCGCGATCGCCGTGGCCGACACCGTGATGATGCTGCAGTTCTCGACCTACTCGGTGATCTCGCCGGAAGGCTGCGCGTCGATCCTGTGGAAGAGCGCCGCGAAGGCGCCCGAGGCCGCGGAAGCGCTGGGCCTGACCGCGCATCGCCTGAAGGCGCTGGGCCTGATCGACAAGATCATCAACGAGCCGCTCGGCGGCGCGCACCGCGATCCGAAGGGCATGGCCGCGTTGCTGCGCCGTGCGCTCGCCGATTCGCTGCGCCAGTTCCAGGGCATGAGCATCGATGCGCTGCGCGAGCGCCGCTTCGAGCGCCTGATGGCCTACGGCAAGTTCAAGGAAACCACGCCCGGCGCATGACCGGCGTGTTCGCATCGCGCGCCGTCCGGCGCGCGTCTCGCTCGTGATCCCCCCGACCGAATTCTCCGCCGACCGTGTCGTCCTCGACGCGGTCGGCGTTGCGCTTGCCGATCTGCCGGCCGATGCGCGCATCGCGATCGCGTACAGCGGCGGCCTCGACTCGACGGTGCTGCTCGACGCGGCCGTGCGTGTGGCGGGCGCCGCGCGTTGCGTCGCGCTGCACGTGCACCACGGCCTTAGCGCGAACGCTGACGCATGGGTCGCGCATGCGCAGGCGACGGCCGGGCAACTTGGCGTCGCGTTCGAGTCGGAGCGTGTCGATGTGCCGCGCGACAGCGGCCTCGGCATCGAGGCGACCGCGCGCGAGCGCCGTTATGCGGCGCTCGACGCGATGTGCGAGCGCCACGGCGTGGCCGCGCTCTGGGTCGCGCAGCATGCGGACGACCAGGCGGAGACCGTGCTGCTTCAGCTGTTGCGCGGCGCGGGGATCGCGGGCCTGGCCGCGATGGCGCCGCGTTATCGGCCTGACGGCGCAAGCGTCGAGCGCGTGCGGCCGCTGTTGCGATTGTTGCGCGCGCAACTGGAGCGCTATGCGGCGCAGCGCGCGCTGACGTGGATCGACGACGAATCGAACGGCGACACGCGCTACGCGCGCAATGCGCTGCGCATCGACGTGCTGCCGGCGCTCGCCGTGCATTTCCCGGGTTTTCGCGATGCGCTGGGCCGCGCGGCCCAGCATGCGGCCGCCGCGCAGCGGCTGCTCGACGATCTCGCCGAACTGGATTTCGCCGGCGCCGCGCGCGACGACGGCCGCGCGCTGTCGCGCGATGCGCTGGTCGCGTTCGACGATACGCGCGGCGCCAACCTGCTGCGTTTCTGGATGCGCCGGCTCGGGCTGCCCGGTGCGTCGGCGGGGCGGCTGGCGAACATGATGCGGCAGCTGCGCGCCGCGCACGACGCGCATGCGCTGCGGGTCGATCACGCGGGGCAGTGCCTGCGGCTCTATCGCGACACCGTGTACTGGGAGGCGGGCGACAGCGCCGAGCCGGCCGACGACGGCACCGGAACGCCGCATCCCGAATCCTCGCTCGCGTGGGACGGCCAGGAAGTCTGGCGCGTGCCGGCATGGCGCGGCACGTTCGTGTTCGCGCCGGCCGAGGCCGGCAGCGACGGCGCGGTGCCGGAGGCGCTGCTGCGCGGCGCGACGCTCGCCGCGCGCGCCCGCGCGGGCGGCGAGCGGCTGCGTACGTCGCCCGGCGGCCCGGGCCGCACGCTGAAGAACCTGTTCCAGGAGCGCGGCGTGCCGGCCTGGCAGCGCGACGTGCCGCTGTTGTTTGCGGGCGAGCGGCTCGTCTACGTGCCGCGGCTCGGCGTGAATCACGGCGACGGGCTGGCCGATGCCGGCGCGTGGCGCCGGATCGAATGGCGTCCCGACCTGCTGATCGCATAGCGGCGACACGCTTGCCGCCGCGCGATCGCGCGCCGGTTTTCACCATTTGGTAAACAGCGCCGGAACGCTTGCCGAACCGGCGAGCGGCTTGTCAAGCGGGCCTCTATCGGGTACGCTCGGTCGTTTGCTCGGCTCGATTTTTGAGCGATTTGTGCAGGTTTTCCGCGTGACGTACCCGGTTTGCGCGGCCTGATCGGCCTTCCGGGCAAAATCCGTCACGCTTGCGTGTTGCGTCCCAGCCGTCCCCCTCGTCGTCCGTCCACAGCCACAAGCCGCGTGACCGAACGGCAACGCGGCCTGCCCAGCGCGCCCGTGCGGCTTCTCCTCCAGTTCAGAACGACAATGGCACTCATCGTACACAAATACGGCGGCACTTCGATGGGCTCGGTCGAGCGCATCAAGAACGTCGCGAAACGCGTCGCAAAATGGCATCAGGCCGGGCACCAGATGGTGGTCGTGCCGTCCGCGATGTCCGGCGAAACCAACCGTCTGCTCGGTCTCGCGAAAGAGATTTCGAGCCAGCCGAGCCCGCGTGAGCTCGACATGATCGCGTCGACCGGCGAGCAGGTCAGCGTCGGCCTGCTGTCGATCGCGCTGCAGGAAATCGGCGTCGAGGCCGTGAGCTATGCCGGCTGGCAAGTGCCGATCAAGACGGACAGCGCGTTCACGAAGGCGCGCATCCACTCGATCGACGACGAGCGCGTGAAGGCCGATCTGAACGCCGGCAAGGTCGTGATCATCACGGGCTTCCAGGGCGTCGATCCGGACGGCCACATCACGACGCTGGGCCGCGGCGGCTCGGACACGTCGGCGGTGGCGGTCGCGGCCGCGCTGGATGCCGAAGAGTGCCTGATCTATACGGACGTCGACGGCGTCTACACGACCGACCCGCGCGTGGTCGAAGAGGCGCGACGCCTCGATCGCGTGACGTTCGAGGAAATGCTGGAAATGGCCAGCCTCGGCTCGAAGGTCCTGCAGATCCGCTCGGTCGAATTCGCCGGCAAATACCAGGTGAAGACGCGCGTGCTGTCGAGCCTGACCGATCCGCTGATTGCGCTCGACGAAGAAATGCGCTCGGGCACCCTGATTACTTTTGAAGAAGACGAGACCATGGAAAAGGCAGTCATTTCCGGCATCGCGTTCCAGCGCGACGAAGCACGCATTGCGGTGATGGGCGTGCCCGACAAGCCGGGCATCGCGTATCAGATCCTCGGCCCGGTCGCCGACGCGAACGTCGACGTCGACATGATCATCCAGAACCAGAGCGTCGAAGGGAAGACGGACTTCACGTTCACGGTCGGCCGCGGCGACTACCAGAAGGCGATGGACATCCTCACCAACCAGGTGCAGGGCCATGTGAGCGCCGAGCGCGTGCAGGGCGACCCGAAGGTGTCGAAGGTGTCGGTCGTCGGCGTCGGCATGCGTTCGCACGTGGGCGTCGCGAGCAAGATGTTCCGCACGCTGTCGGAAGAGGGCATCAACATCCAGATGATCTCGACGTCCGAAATCAAGATTTCGGTGCTGATCGACGAGAAATACATGGAGCTCGCCGTCCGCGCGCTGCACAAGGCATTCGAACTCGACCAGGCCGCGTGAATTTTTTCGTGATGCATTGAAGAAAATGCATCACGGAAATTGACTCACGGTTCGAAACCCTATATTATCTCGTTCTCGTCGCACTGCCTCCCTGGTGCGAGCGAAAGTTTGGGAGACGTGGCCGAGAGGTCGAAGGCACTCCCCTGCTAAGGGAGCATCTGGGCCAAAACCTGGATCGAGGGTTCGAATCCCTCCGTCTCCGCCAAAAGCGGTGACAAAGCCCCGCAAGTTCTCGGACTTGCGGGGCTTTTTCTTTTCCGGCGTCGTTTCCGCACGCACCGCCCGGCGCCACGCTTCGTCCGGACAGCCAATCAATGCTCGACTCGAGCGGCGCTCATGCGCTAAATAGGCGTATCGCCTCGCGCGGCTCAATCGGGAGTTCCGGCACGCATGCATTCCGTACTGACCATCCTTTCGCACCGTCCCGTCGACGGGCTCGTCGACAATCACGAACGTTACGCGCGGGCCCACGGCTACCGGCACGCGATCGTCGACGGCACGCACGTGTACGGCGAGCGCCAGCAGGTGCTGCACAAGTACCACGCGATCATCGCGCAGCTCGTCGCGATGGAGCAGGGCGCGTTGCTGCTCGTGCTCGATCCGTTCTCGGTCGTGTTCGGCCAGCATGCGTTGCCGGCCGTCGCGGACGGTTATGACGCGATCGTCACGACGCAGACCTCGAAGTCGTCGTTGCCCGCCGCGAGCGGCATGATCTTTCGCAACGTGCCCGACGTGCGCGAGTGCTTGCGCAAGCTGGTGGTCGAGCTCGGCAAGTGGGCGATGCGCCTGCCCGAGCGGCAACACGCATGCGAGGCGACGCTGCTTGCCGAGCACTTCCCGCCGCTGCCGTTCGATCAGCCGCTCGCGACCGGCCATTTCGCGTCGGCCCAGACGGTATGGCGCGACGGGCTAGCGATCGACGCGGTCGTCGGCGCGCATCCGCTCGTGGCGCACCAGGCGCCCGAATGGCAGCAGATCGATGGCGTATGGGCGCCGACGCCCGACTACGACTTTCGCTACGTGCTCGCGCTCGTCGACGACGCGGCGCGTGTCCAGCGGGGCGAGCAGCCGAGCGCGATGGACGACTGGCGCACCGCGCAGCAACGCCCGCGCGAACCGGCGCGACACCTGAACCCGCATGCAAGCATTGCGTTCGTGAGCCTGCACACGTCGCACATCGCCGGTTACGGCGATCTTCACGAAGAGAACTTCGTTCGCTACTGCACGCGACACGGCTATGCGTACCACGCGTATCGCGAACCGCCCGCGCTCCTGCCGGCCGGCGTCGATGCGAACTGGGCGAAGCTGCACCTGATTCGCGAACATCTGCCGGATCACGCGTTCGTGTTCTGGGTCGACGCCGACATCCTCGCGATCGACCAGCGCCAGACGGTCGACGGCGTGGTCGACGGCCGCGATTTCGTGATCGGCACCGACCACACGGCCTGGGCGATCAACTCGTGCATGATCGGCGTGCGTAACGTCGCACCAATGCGCGAACTGGTCGAACGCATATGTGCGCGGATCGAGCGCATCGGCGATCGGTCGTCGGTCTATGCGAGCGGCGGCGACCAGCAGGCGATCTATGTCGAACTGCTGGAGGCGGGCATGATCGACGCGCGCTACATCGTCGATGCGATGTCGCTCGCGTCATCGCCGGTCTATGCGACGCGCGACAGCCGCTTCGTCCATTTCCCCGCGCAACACAACCACTATCGCGCGGTGACGATGCGCGTATGGGACAGGCTGAGCCATCAGCGCTGACGGAATGCGCCGCGATTTCCGGTGTTCCGGATCGCGGCGATCGGCGGCCGGTGAAATAAAAATGAAAGTATCCGTGTAAGGTTTGAATCGCTCTCATTCATCCTTCCCCGCATTCCACGCTTGCGCCCCGAAGAATCGGTCTTCCGGCCAAAAATGCGGCATCGCACCGATTCGTGCGCTCGGCGTCGCATCACAATACGAAAAATTACACATAAAAATCAGCGATCTATCCGGGCGTCGTGAAAAGCTCCTCTGCTGCGATGCAAAAAATAATCATTCGCCTTATGCTGGTTAACCCGATTGCGCTTGAGCGGCGTCAAGCTTTGCCCTGATTCCGCTTTACATTTTGCCAACATTGGCGGTCCGCGAAATCTATCTGTCGATTTGATTTCGTTTCCTTCGTCACGCCTGTTTCCGATGCAGCGCGCGACCCTCTCAAGGCCTGTTGACATGCATGATTTCCCCTTTCTGAGCCTGGCGATCTGGGTTCCGATCCTGTTCGGCGCGTGCCTGCTGCGCGCCGGTTCCGACCGTCATCCGCATCGCACGAGGCTGATCGCGCTGGTCGGCGCACTCGCGGGGCTGGCCGCCGTCGTGCCGCTCGTCACCGGTTTCGATTCGCACTCGGCCGCGATGCAGTTCGCCGAAACCCGCAACTGGCTGGCGGCTTTCAACGCCGGCTGGCGTGTCGGGATCGACGGCGCGTCGCTGTGGCTCGTCGTGCTGACCGCCTTCACGACGCTCGTCGTCGTGATCGCGTCGTGGGAAGCGGTGACGGTGCGGGTCGCGCAGTACTACGCGTCGTTCCTGATCCTGTCGGGGCTGATGGTCGGCGTGTTCGTCGCGCAGGACGGGCTGCTGTTCTTCATCTTCTTCGAGGCGACGCTGATTCCGCTGTACCTGCTGATCGGCACGTGGGGCAGGGAGCATCGCGTCTACGCGGCCGTGAAGTTCTTCTTCATCTCGTTCGCGGGTTCGCTGCTGCTGTTGATGGCGATGCTGTACCTGTACGCGAAGTCGCATACGTTCGACATGAACGCATGGCGCACGCTGCAGCTCGGCTTCGCGCCGCAGCTCCTGGTGTTCCTCGGTTTCTTCGCCGCGTTCGCGGTCAAGGTGCCGATGTGGCCGGTTCATACGTGGCTGCGCGACGTCTACACCGACGGCCCGACGGGTGCCGCGCTGATGCTCGCGATGCTCAAGCTCGGCGGCTACGGCTTCCTGCGCTTCGCGCTGCCGATCACGCCGGACGCGAGCCACTTCTTCGCGCCGGCCGTGATCGCGCTGTCGCTGTTCGCGATCGTCTACGCGAGCCTGATCGCGCTCGCCCAGACCGATCTCGGCAAGCTGCTCGCGTATTCGACGGTTGCGCACATGGGGATCGTCACGCTCGGGCTGTTCCTGTTCAACCAGATCGGCGTCGAAGGCGCGATCGTGCAGCTCGTGTCGTACGGCTTCGTCGCGGGCGCGATGCTGCTGTGCGTGAGCGTGCTGGTCGATCGCACGAAGCAGCGCGAGATCGCCGCGTACGGCGGCGTGGCGGGCGTGATGCCGCGCTTCGCGACGTTCGCGCTGCTGTTCGCGATGGCCAACGTCGGCCTGCCGGGCACGTCGGGCTTCGTCGGCGAGTTCATGGTCATCATGGGCGCGATCCGCGTCAACTTCTGGATCGGCGCGATCGCGGCACTCACGCTGATCCTCAGCGCGTCGTACACGCTGTGGATGGTCAAGCGCGTCGTGTTCGGCAAGATCGCGGGTCCGCGTATCGCGAAGCTCGCCGACCTGAGCCGTCGCGAGATCGTGATGTTCGCGTCGCTCGCGCTGATCGTGCTGATGGTGGGCGTCGATCCGAAGCCGTTCACCGACGCGATCGATCCGACCGTCGCACGGCTGATCGAGGAAGCGAGCCGTTCGAAGCTGCCGGCCGGGGACGGCGGCGCACCGGCGCAGCCGGCGTACATGGCCGCGGCGCACGGCTGAGCGCGTGACGCCGCGCACGAGGTCCGCATCGCGTGCCGATGCGGACCTCGTTGCGCGCGCATTCATCGGGGCAGGGCGGACACGAGCCCGCGGTTTTTCGCCGATTTCGGCCGTCTCAAGGCCCTCGGCGTGAGACCCGAGGCCCGCGGCCGCCTCCCGGCTGCGTGAAATTGCCCCGCGACAATCTGTCTCACTGCGGATTCTGCAATGATGATTTGTCGCACCCACCGGTTTTTCGCCGCGCCCGCGCGACGTATGATTCGGCCACTTTCGTGGATCGAATGCGCATCGGGCAAACGCAACGGATTCAATGACCCTCGGGCTGTGTGATGAAAAGAAGAGCTTCAAAAGGCTGGACGGCGCTGATATCGATCGGCGCGGCGCTGAGCCTGTCAGGCTGTAATTTAGATGTACTAAATCCGAAAGGAAGCGTCGGGGCCGCCGAAAAGGCGCTGATCGCGACCTCGACATGGGCGATGCTGATCGTCGTCGTGCCGGTGATCCTGCTCACGCTGTGGTTCGCATGGCGCTACCGCGCATCGAACCGCAACGCCGCCTATGCGCCGAACTGGTCGCATTCGACCGCGATCGAGGTCGTGATCTGGACGGTGCCGACGCTGATCATCCTGTTCCTCGG